>CAYNKF010000088.1:0-8256 GCA_964397705.1 uncultured Balneolaceae bacterium
CTCCTGCTTGAAGGAAAAAGAGAGCTATAGACGATGTCATACGATTACTCCGATTAGATTATTTATTATCTGTTAATAAGGGCTTGTAAAGATGCAAAATGATAGATCATTTTGACTAAAATGTCAAAGACAGGAAGCTACATTTTTTAATTAAATAGTATAATTAGATCTATTTAGTAAAATAATGCTCCAATTAGAGGTTTCCTGCCCTAAAATTATCATTGGATTGTTCAAACCGTTGAATACCTGAATCTAAGAATTGACGGAATTCATCTTTATTGGCGTATCCTACAAGCTGATCCATTATTTTTTCGCTATCAGGATCAACAATTACGTAAGTAGGTAACGCTACTGTTCCAGTCAATTCAAATTGGAACTTTTGATTTGCCGGCCCCTCAGAACCGTCATCAGTATATAAACGCACTTGCTGCATTTTTGCAAATCGTTTTTGAATTTCCGCCAATGGAAAAACATTAGTCTCCATGGCTCGGCAATTTGTGCAAGTATAGCCTGTAAAGTCTATAAACAAAGGTTTGTTTTCTTTTTGAGCTATTTCCCGAGCCTCATCATAATTACTTGTCCAGTTTTCTGCTTCTCCGGAATTAGTCGATCCGATCCCTTGTTGTGCGAGCGAACGAACTACACTTACGTCTGTAGCTTGTTTTGGAGGAAGCCATGAGTCCCAAATTCCAAGCGATGCCCCCATTAATCCAGGGATTAAATAAAAACTAAATAAGATAAATGGCATAGCCAACATTAAGCGGCCAGTACCAATCTGTTTCGGTTTTGTGTCGTGATTAATAGAATACGTTCCCAATAAATACAAACCGGCCATCAGAAATATGGCAATCCATGTAGCAATCGCAAAGGGACGCGAAATTAATCCCCACTCCCAAACAAGGTCAGCATTAGATAAAAACTTTATGGCTGCTGCCAACTCTATAAATCCCAATAACACTTTGACAATATTCATCCATGATCCACTTTGGGGCAGACTCTCAAGCCAGCGCGGAAACAGGGCAAATAACACAAAAGGACTAGCAAAAGCCGTTGAGAAGCCGGCCATTCCTATAATGGGATAAAACCACTCCCCTCCTGCCGTTGCTGCCAGTACACCTCCTACAAATGGAGCTGTGCACGAAAATGAGACCGCACTTATTGTCAGCGCCATGAAAAGGATTCCGATAAAACCTGAACTTTCATTACTCTTTTGATTCAACCAGTTTGTAAGTTGATGGGGAAGCCTTAATTCGAATGCCCCCAATAAACTTATGGCAAATACCACAAGAACAAGTGCTATAAAGATATTGACCCAAGGATTGGCTGCAAATTTATTTGCACCTGAGGCCCCAATAAAAACGGCTAACAATGCACCTAAAATCGTAAAGGTAATAACAATAGCCAGACCAAAGCCAAATGCGTGTCCAATTGCTGCTGTTCCTTTACCCTCTTTCTGTTTGGAGAAGAAAGAAACAGTCAAAGGTATCATCGGAAAAACACATGGTGTTAAAAGAGCAGCAAAGCCGGCAGCCAGTGCAATCCAAAGAAAAGAGAAAATGCCGCCAGAACCATACCCACTCCTATCAATCTGACCTTGATTCTGTCCTTCGTCTGCCGAAGACTCCTGTTTCTCAGCATTAGAGTTGGCCTGTGCTGATTTTGAATCACCCCCTGTATTTGCCTCAAAATCACTGTAGGGGTTTTCAGCAACTCCTTCAACCGATATAGTATGTACAATAGATTTTGTCTTCGGCGGTAAGCAGGACTTATCATCACAAACTTGATATAACACCTCTAATGCAATTTCTGAAGATCCTGAAACACTACTACGTAATGCAACAGGAATAGTAAAGGTTGCTTCTTTGGTGTGCCATCCCAACTCGGCATTAAAATTGGGATCCATTTCAATAGATGGTTCACTTTCCTGAACTTCTCCTGCAATCGCTACATCCGAAGAAGCTGACGAAAACTGGGTAGGATAAGGACCGGCGTCGGGATCGTTGGCAATTGAATACAGATGCCACTCTCCATCAATAGAAGCTTCTACTGTGATTTCAAATACTTCTCCTGCTTTTACCTGGCCAGGAGCATCAACAACAGAATATGAGACAGGGTCTAACATTTGACCCTGAACAAAAAATGGGGATAACATCATGACGATGATCCCCACTACTTTCTTAATAGGTAAAGTATTTTTCATTACCAATTGGTTCTACTAAACGGTAAAGTGATTTTATTCTTTAACCACCCAAACCTTAATTTGTGCCTTGATCTCACTAATCAGACTAATGGTTGCGGTGTATTCACCTAACGTTTTGATATCCTGATCTATTGTTATCTTACGTTTGTCGATATCAATATCACGTTCAGCTAAAGCATCGGCAACGTCTTGGGTAGTTACTGAACCATGAATACGTTCATCTTCACCTACCTCAACAGGAATAGTTACTGACGTCGTTTCAAGACGCTCGGCCATTTCCTGAGCACGCTCAACGGTTAGCTCAGCACGACGCTCGGCTTGTTCTTTCATGCGCTCAACCTGCTTGAGTGCCCCATCGGTAGCCATCATAGCTTTACCTTGAGGAATCAAGTAATTTCGGCCATAGCCAGCCCGTACTTCAACGATGTCGCCGGATTCTCCTAGCTTATCGACATCTTCTCGCAAAATTAATTTCATGTACTTATTAGCCATTGGAATAAAATCTTTTGTTATCGAAGGTTATCTGCTACATACGGAAGTAATCCGAGAAAACGAGCGCGCTTAATTGCACGAGACAGTTGTCGCTGATATTTAGCACTCGTACCCGTTACACGACGGGGAAGTATTTTTCCCTGATCGTTCATAAATCGCTCTAAAAGATCCGTATCTTTGTAATCAATATACTCAATGCCCGCTTTGGTAAACTTGCATTCGCGGGTTTTAATATGTCCCTTCTTTGGGTGTGATGGATTCTTAATCATAATCTTAAATAATTTTGTTTATGGAGATGAATTAATCTTCGTCTTCTGCTTCTTCTTCCTCTTGGTCATCGACAAAGACCTGGGGAACAGAATTTTTGCGCTGCAACTCACGATGACGTTTCATCTTTGCATCGTACTTAAGCGTTAGATAGCGCATAACCTGATCGTCAATGCGAAGCGCACGCTCCAGCTTTTCAATCAGTTCTCCGGGGGCAGTAAAGTAAGCGTTTACGTAATAGCCGCTTGACTTCCCATCCATTTCGTATTCAAACTTACGGATTCCCCATTCATCTACTTCATCAATTTCACCGTCGTTATTTCGAATAAGTTCAGTGAATTTTTCGACGATCTCCTCGTATTGATCGTCTTCTAAGACAGGATTTAAAATATATGTTAACTCGTAATAATTTCTACTCATGTGATATGTTTCCTTTGGTTGTTCCTTAATTGAAACAGCCGACGTGGTGACTTTCACTCGTCAGCAGGCACGCAAAAATAGGCTTTTTTGAATTTAATTCCAATCCATGATTGGATTATATTTCCAAACTCTAAAGCAAGGTGACAGCTCACCAATCATGAATTCGAGTTGTATCTAATGACCCATTAAATGAGTCACCCAATCAGCACTATAATAAGAGGAAAGCAAATTATGCAGATCGCCAAAAGCGATACCGAAATAAAGCGTTAATGCGGCAAGAACTACAAGTGTTGAACGGAAAACAATTCCAGAACGAACCAATGGAACATCTTTTCGAGGTTCTTTAAAATACATATACACCATTGGACGTAAGTAATAATACACACTTGCTGCACTTGCCAGAGCAAGAATAACAGCTAATGCTACATATCCGGCATCAATTGCAGCAGCAAAGATTAAGTACTTACCAACAAAGCCTACAAAAGGGGGTATGCCAACCAGGGAGAATAAGAAAAATGAAAGTAAGACTCCCATCAGGGGCTTCTTAAATCCAAGTCCTACATAATTGTTAACGTCAGTAAAATCTAATCCTTGTTGTCGTTCGTAATACGCTACCACTCCAAAAGCTCCGATATTCATGATGGTATAAGCAAAGAGATAAAATAACACTGCACTATACCCTTCAGGTGTTCCGGCGGCCAATCCAACTAACAAATATCCTGCATGGGCAATGCTCGAATAAGCAAGCATTCTTTTAATGTTATCCTGAACTATAGCGATTAGGTTACCCAAGACCATAGTAAGTATTGCAATAACTTCAATCACTCCGGCCCAATCCGCTGTTTCGGCCGGAATCATCTTGGACAGAACGACTAATAAAGCCACAAAAGCCGCCGATTTAGAAGCCGTAGCCATATAGGCGGTAATTGTTGTTGGGGTACCCTGATAAACATCCGGGGTCCACATGTGAAAAGGAACAGCCGAAACTTTAAAGAAAAAGCCAATCAGCAATAGTGCTGCCCCCGCTATAAAAATAAGGTCTGAGCTGGCCGCTTCTGCAATTTCAGTAAGATATAATGAGCCAGTTGCTCCGTACAAGAGTGCCATCCCATACAACAAAAATCCTGTAGAAAAAGCGCCAAGCAGAAAATATTTGAGCGAAGCCTCTGCCCCGGTTTTTCGTTCTTTAATCAAACCTGCCAGCACATACAAGCAGATCGACATCGTTTCAATGCCAATAAAAATCATAATTAAATTATTGGCACTGGCAAGTCCGAGCATCCCGGCAGTAGCAAAAAGTATCAGGGCATACACTTCACCGTACTCGTGGTCAATTGCATTCAGGTATTCCCGGGATATCAACACGCAGAAAAGCGCCCCAAATAATACGACGCTATTCCCAAATGCCGCCACACCTCCATAGGTTATCATTCCTGAGAATGCTTCACCTACGGGACCAAACATATCCATGACCGACAGAACAAGCCCGGCCAACAGTGAAAAAACAGTAAGACCGAATATTGCACCGTGGTCGTTTTTATAGGCATCAATGATGATAGCAATAAGTCCGGCAAGCGCAACTATGACTCCGGGCAAAAAAACGTTAAGATCGTGTAAGTAATCCATGCAACTTATTTGTTAAACAGTGACTCAATAGTTTTTGCGAGCTTAATATCTTTCTCGGTTACCTTTCCGCCAGCATCATGGGTGCTCAACGAAATATTAACCGTGTTGTATACATTAAAAATTTCGGGGTGATGAACTTGCTCTTCGGCTTCAAAGGCTATGCGATTGATAAAAGCCATGGCATCCCGAAAATTATCAAAACCAAACTCTTTGGTTAATTTATTATTTTCGTGACTCCAGCCAGATAATGAAGAAAGTTCATCAGCTATTTGATCATCAGAAAGTGGTTCAGCCATAATCCTATTGGTTTTCTATTTTCGATGCTAATTCATCCGTAACATCATATAAATTAGAAGCCCATTGGGGCAGGTCCTCACTATCAGCAGACTGCTGAATTGCCATCCGCTTTTCGTTCGATGATTCTAACAACTCTTGCACCTGAACTTCGGAGTACTGGGTAAAATCTGTTGGCCTGATTCCAATCCAAACCATAAAAATAACTAGTGGAACCAGAAGACCAATCTCACGTGCATTCAGGTCAACCAGCTTCTTATTTTCCTCATGCTTAATAGGTCCAAACATAACACGCTGGTACATCCACAGCATATAAACTGCAGCTAAAATAACGCCCAGTGCAGCAAACACTACAAAAGCATTCTGAGGAAGCACTTCAGAGCTAAATGTTCCGTTTAAAATCAAAAACTCACCAATAAATCCATTTAATCCTGGCAACCCAATTGAAGCCAGTGTTGCAATCATAAACATCACAGCAAAAACAGGAACCACTTTTGCAATTCCGCCATAATCTTTGATCTCACGAGTATGCGTGCGGTCATAAATCATTCCTACAATCAAGAATAGCGCGCCTGTTGAAAGGCCGTGATTAATCATTTGAATAAGTGCCCCTTGTACCGCGATAGTGTTAAAGGCAAACAATCCCAACACTACAAAACCCAGGTGGCTAACCGATGAGTAGGCCACCAACTTCTTAACATCTTTTTGAACCATTGCGACAAGCGCGCCGTAGATAATACCTACCACTGCTAAAGTAGCCAAGTAAGGTGCAAACTCTACAAAAGCGTTGGGGAAAAGCGGCAAACAAATTCGGAGCAGTCCGTAGGTTCCCATCTTCAGCATAATAGCTGCAAGCACAACCGAACCTGCTGTCGGTGCTTCGGTGTGTGCATACGGCAACCAGGTATGAAATGGAAACAGCGGCACCTTAATACAAAATGCCAAGGCAAATGACAGAAACAGGTAGGTTTGTTCAACTAATCCAATCTGGTAGGCATCACCGGACAAAAATCGCCAGTCGGTCGTAAACTTATATCCCTCAATCGCGGCTCCCGCATCATATCCGGTATAAATCAATCCGACCAACATGATAAGCGATCCTACCAGGGTATAAACAAAAAATTTGACCGTGGCGTGAATTCGATTCTTTCCGCCCCAAATACCAATAAGAAAATACATCGGGATCAATGAAAGCTCGAAGAAAACGTAAAACACAATTAGATCTAACGATGCAAACACTCCCATTGAAGCTGTTTGCAACAACAGAAGCATCGAGTAATATCCAGCCAAATGCTTTTTGATGGAATCCCATGAAGAAAGTATTACAATAGGACCCATCAGCGTCGTTAACATAAAAAGCAATAAGCTGAGACCATCAAGACCAATGAGATATTTAATATCAAGGCCGGTCATAATATTACTGCCTTCTGTCAGGTATTGAACCGTCCCTGAATTGGCAATATCAAAACTAAATAGCAGTGGCAGTGACAATAAAAATGTTACTGAAGTGGCAATAAGACTTATCCACTTTGTAGCCTTGTCATTCCGGAGAGCAAGAATTCCGGCAATTCCTAAAAGGGGTAAATAAATAACTAAATTTAAAAGTAACTCCATTATCAGTTCTTTTTTACAGGATCAACATACTTAATACAAGAATAACACCTAATACCAGCGCTAATGCATAACTGCTGGTTACACCCGTCTGGATATATCGGAAAACACTTCCAAACAATCGGACGACACCGCCCACAGTATTAACAATTCCATCTACGATTTTCATATCAAATTTGGCCAAGCCTTTATCTGACCATTTAACAATGGGATGAACGACAATTCCTTCATAAAATTCATCAAGGCTATACTTTTCTTTCCAAGTTTCGTAAAGCGCTCCAAAACGGTCAGAAAGTTTAGCATCGGATTCTTCTGTAGCGCCACTTCCATACATCTTATATGCAGTATAAACACCTCCAACGGCTACAAGAATTGATACCGTCATCAGTATCCATTCTATAGAATGAGATAATCCAAGCTCATAATCAGCGGTGACATTATAAAGCCAGTTATGGAGAAGATTAATATGTTCCTCTTGGTGCGTAAACGTTGACAACAAGAAGTTTGGCACGCCTAAAAATCCACCTACTACAGAGAGTCCGCCGAGCGTCCAAAGTGGAATCGTCATTGTTTTCGGACTCTCATGCAGATACTTTTCAGCACCCACTGCTTCATTTATTTTCTCGGGAAGCTTAAACTCACCATTAAACGTCCCAAATGTGAGACGGAACATATAAAATGCTGTTAAGAAAGCGGTAACAATTCCCACGCCCCAAAGAGCCATATACAACGGCTCAGCAAATCCAGCGAATCCGGCATTAAAGGTAAACGCTAAAATCTCATCCTTTGAGAAGAATCCTGCCAGTGGTGGTATACCGGCAATAGCAATAGTTGCAATCAAAAATGTTTTATAGGTTGAGGGCATATATTCTTTGAGTCCGCCCATAAAACGCATGTCCTGTGGATCAAAATGGACATCCTTACCTTCTTCGTGGAGTCCATGCTCAACATGTTCCATAGCATGAATCACCGATCCTGAACCGAGAAACAAAAGCGCTTTAAAAAAGGCGTGAGTTACAACATGAAACATAGCCGCCGTAAATGCTCCGGATCCCAATGCTAAAAACATGTATCCAAGCTGTGAAACAGTAGAATAAGCCAACACCCGCTTAATATCATTCTGTGTAAGCGCAATAGTGGCTGCTACGAGTGCTGTCAGAGCACCAATCACTGCAATAATCATCATCACTTCGGGTGACATCACAAACATTTCGGACATCCGTGAAATCAAATAAATACCCGAAGTAACCATCGTCGCTGCGTGAATCAATGCCGATACTGAAGTAGGACCGGCCATCGCATCAGGCAACCACACAAAAAGGGGTATCTGAGCACTTTTCCCCGTT
>CAYNKF010000089.1:0-8213 GCA_964397705.1 uncultured Balneolaceae bacterium
TGTGCTGAACAATCAGCGCGAAGTTATTTACAAGCGACGGAAGCACGCGCTGGAAGGTGATGAACTTCGCAGCGATATCTATGATATGCTTGAAGACCTCGTGGAAAGTGTTGTTGAAGAACATTATCCGCAGGGCGAACTTGACCAACTGCGCGATACCATTCTGCGATTTTTAGCTGTTGATATCAAGTTGGACCGCGAAGAAATGGGTAAGATGGGTCCAGATGTGCTTATTGATCATATTATCGAGCGGGCTTACGATGTGTATCGCCAGAAAGAAGAGATGATCTCCAAACCATTGTATCAGGTTATCAAAAATATAAAAGAGTCGGATGCCGACAATAAGCCCACGAAAGTGCAGGTTATTTTTACCGATGGCATTCGCCGTCTTCGTGTGGTCGTAGATGTTGATGCAGCCTATGAGAACGAAGGTAAAGAAGTTGCACGAGCTCTTGAACGTACCGCCGTACTTTCTACCATTGACAGTAAATGGATGGATCACCTTCGCGAGCTGGATTCAGTAAAAGAGGGTATTGGTTTACGGGCATACGGACAGAAAGATCCCCTGCTGGAATACAAGCGTGAGGCTTTTGAAATGTTCAAGCAGCTTTTAGATGAGATTAACCAAGATGCTATTTCGCTGATTTGGAAGGCCATTCCCGAGATGCAAGCTGACGAAGAGAAAATGAAGCAAGCTCCTGAAGAGCGTGCCAAGGTTGATATGAATCGGGCAAAAACTCAGCATTCTGATGCTACCAATATGGGCTTTAAATCAGGGGGCGGTGCACAACAAAATGGAGGACAACAGCAACAGCGAAGCGATCAGAAGCCTAAACCCGTTACCGTTGAAGAAGAGCCCGGTCGTAACGACTACGTTAAAATTCAGAACATGAACAGCGGCGAGGTCATCGACATCAAATGGAAGAAAGCCAAGCGCATGATTGATGAAGAGGGCTGGGTGCTTATTGAGAAGTAGCAAATCCATATGGAAGTCTTAGGAATAGATATTGGGAGTTATGGTATAAAGGGGTGTATTGTAGACACCGAAAAGGGAGAGATAATTTCTGAGCGAAAAAGTACTCCACCGCTTGATGATACAACTCCCCACAAGATTCTTGCTAAGATGCATCAGATTGTAACTAAGGAATTTGAGTGGGACGGACCGGTGGGCTGTGCCTTTCCCGCTCCGGTGAATAAGGGTATTGTACTATCCGCCAAACGTGTTGACAATTCTTGGGTTGATGCCAATGCTCAACAGCTTTTTTCTGAGATTACAGAAAATGAATTTTCAGTGGTTAATGATACAGATGCCACTGGTCTGGCCGAGATGCACTTCGGGGCCGGTCAAAATCAGGAGGGCGTAACGATTGTACTGACAGTAGGTACGGGCATCGGTTCTTCTCTTTTTATGGATGGCCGACTTGTACCCAATACCGAGCTTGGACTTATGGAAGTTCGAGGCATTACTGTGGAAGAACGTGCCTCAAATAAGTCCCACAAAGAAGAGGGGGTTCGAAAAAAAACGTGGGCAAAGCGCCTGGAGCTCGTACTAGAACATTTTGAAAAAATATTTCATCCCGACCTGTTTATTTTGGGGGGACAGTTAAGTCGAAAAGCAGACAAAACCTTTCCGTTTATTAAAATCAATACAGCCTTCAAAGCAGCAAGTTTTTTAAATGATGCCAGTATTGTTGGCGCTGCCATGGTTGCTGCACACAAGAGAAATAAACTCTTTTTTCGTTAAGGTTGTCTTAATTAATGAAATAGGTAAAACCTTGTTGTATTCTTTGCCCATCTCAGAAAACCTTTATTTATTGTCGGTCAGTTAATAAAAAATTTTTATCTATGCGATCACTTATAAAAATTCTCTTTGTACTTCTTTTTTTCCCAGCGATGGGGTTTGGTCAAAGTGGTATTGACACCCTGAGTTTAGAATCAATTTTCTACGATCCGCTTCTGGCAGGCAATAGGCCAGATATTGTTTCCTTTTCTCCGGATCAATCCCATGTTTATTACCAGGCTAATGATTCATCTATGACAAAGGAGGAGCTGTTTCGACGTCCTGTTATGGGCGGAGAACGTACTCTTGTTTCTGATGATGTGGATAGAAATTTCAGTGTTTCTCCTGATGGTCAAAAACTGCTTTATCAAGAGCAGGGTGATATTTGGATTGCAGATCTTGACTATACCAATAAGCAACAACTGATTGATTCTAAAGCAGAGGAATATGGGGCGATGTGGGGGCCAGACAGTGAACGAATTGCATTTGTTCAGAATGGAGATATCTGGATAATTAATATAAGCACCTCACAGCTTACTCAGATAACCAGTAAAAAAGACGATGAACCTGGATTCAATGTTGAGGGCTGGGCAGGAAATAATCAGCTTGTTTTGACTCAATTTGATACTTCAGATTATGAGGAGTACTATTTTCCGGAATATGTGAGCCAGTATGTAAAACCCGGGTCTACACGCCGCGGTATTGCTCGTCAGCTGGTTTCCGTTGCTGATCTTCAAACCAAAGAGGTTGATCTTTTAATAGAAAATAAAGGATATATAGATGCCGACATAAGTGCCGGGGGCAAATATCTTGCCGTTGATGTTACCGGTCCTCCAATGAAAAAACGTGTGGTAAAAGTCTTTGATCTTAACTCAAAGAAAACTGCAACAGTTTTTGAGGATTCGACAGAGGGATGGCTCTATGATACCGAAATTGCATTTGCTCCAACCGGTGACAAACTGATGATCTTGTCGGAAAAGGACCGTTGGAATCACATATATACAATTAATCCTGATGGGACTAATCTTCGGCAGCATACCAGCGGCAAGTATGAGGTGTCATGGGCAGAATGGCTCAATGATGATACTATTGTTTATGCCTCAACTGAAGTGGATCCCGGGGAGCGTCATATCTACCGGATGAATATCAAAAGAAATGAAACAGAGAAACTGACGACGGAGACGGGATATCGGCAAAATTTCGAGTTGAGTGATGACAAAACACACCTTGTGTATCAATATAGCTATTTTAATGAGCCTTTTGAGCTTTACTCATTGAATTTAAATTCTGATTCAGAAGAAAAGCGATTAACCCATACAATCCCAGATCGATTTAATAAAATAAAGTGGCAAAAGGAAGACTATGTACGCTTTACTGCCAGAGATGGTGAAACCAAGTTGTCAATGTCTGTTCTGGAACCTACCAGTAAAACGGCAAATTCAGATAATCCGGTAGTTGTCTTTGTGCATGGGGCGGGTTCCCTGCAAAATGTGTACAAGGGCTGGTCGAATAATTATTACCGGGAATATATGTTTCACCAGTATTTGACCGGGCAAGGCTACTATGTGATCGAGGTGGATTATCGTCACAGCACCGGATATGGCCGTGAATTTCGCGAAGATGTCACCAACTGGATGGGCAAATATGAAACTCGTGATATTATTGATGGCATTGATTACCTGGCCGAGCATTATCCGCAGGCCGATACTTCACGCGTTGGAATTTACGGGGGTAGTTATGGTGGGTTTATGGCATTGTATGCTACCAGCGTAGCCCCAAGTTATTTTGATGCCGCTGCGGCATTGCGGGCCGTGACCAATTGGGAGAACTACTATTATACTAATCCGTGGTATACACAGCCGCGGTTGGGTACGCCCGAAGCCGACTCTGCCCACTATGCCCGAAGTTCGCCCATTACGTATGTTGAGCAACTCGAAGATCCGGTTCTAATTTTACATGGACTGACGGACAATAATGTGGGATTCCAGGATGCTGCCCAATATATTGAAAAGCTAATACAAACGGGTGAAAAAGAGTTTGATATGATGATGTATCCTACAGAACGTCATAGTTTTGAAGACCCCGATGCTTGGTTTGATGAATACTCCCGTATTTTTGACTTTTTCAATGAGCATCTTAAAAATGGAGCTAATTAAATTTATGGGAAACAAAATATGGCAGCACCAGTTGTAACCATTTGAAAACTTTTAGAACAAGCGTATTTTTTTAATGATCTGGATACTTGCAATTGCAGTAGTACTTGTAGCTGCACTTTTTATTGTGGATAAGTTGTTGTCTGCCCCTAAATATGTGGAGGATAATTCCGACCATTTTGATGGAAAGAAATTTGTTAATCCTGATGATGCTGGGACCCACCATTACGGGGAAGTGCTCAAATGGTGGTTAGGCGGCAACGACAGGGGGGTCTGGTATGATTATGACAAGAATGATTTGTCCAACTTTCCGGCGCCTTCTCCGTCTGTAGGTCACGGTAAACACCGTATCACTTTTATTAATCATGCCACTTTTTTAATTCAGATTAATGGGCAAAATATTTTAACAGATCCCGTATGGAGCTTCCGGGCAAGCCCTTACCAGTGGATTGGTCCTAAGCGTAAACGTCCCGCAGGTATTGATTTTGATGATCTGCCACAAATCGACACAGTCTTGCTGAGCCACAATCATTACGATCATCTGGATATTGATACGGTTAAGCGACTAAAAAATAGATTTGATCCTCAATTCATTGTTCCTCTTGGTGTGGAGCGGTATCTACATAGACAGGGAGTAGATCAGACTATTCGTATGGACTGGTGGGACAAATATGGTTTGGGGCATGAAACCAAACTTACGGCCGTTCCTGCCCGACATTTTTCCGGGCGTGGACTTTTCGATCGTAATAAAACCCTTTGGTGTGGGTATGTCTTAGAAAACCCGTCGGGCAACATCTATTTTGCAGGAGATACCGGCTATGGAGATTTCTTAAAAGAGATAAAACAACAGGTGGGTCCTATCAATACTTCCATTCTTCCAATCGGAGCCTACAAGCCGCGCTGGTTTATGGAGGCGATTCACATGTCGCCCGAAGAGGCAGTGAAAGCTCATCAGGAAATACAGTCTCAAAAAAGTATCGCTATGCACTTTGGCACTTTCCCCATGGCTGATGACGGGATGTATGAGCCGCTGGAGGATCTGAAAAAGGCGCGTCGTCAGTATCGGGTCTCAGAACGCGAGTTCCTGACTTTACAACAAGGTGAATCATTTTGTTATAAGCCGCAACATGCTGTGGTAAACGGTGTTGCATAAAGCTCTTTAAAATGGCATTCTGCTGGCCATGATAAACTATAAGAAACTGTTGCCGCTGATTCTTTTTTTGTGCATTTTTGCACAAATTTCAATTGGGCAATCTATCCTGAAAGGAACTGTAACAGGCGCCCAAACGGGTGATCCGCTTCCCGGCGTTAATGTTTATCTATCCGGAACCACCTACGGCGCTCCCACCAACGAAAGCGGTTACTACAAGCTTTCCATATCTGATCCGGGAACCTATAATCTAGTGTTCAGCTTCGTTGGATATCAAAAAAAAGTCAGAAGAATAGAAATTAATGCATCTTCATCTGAAACGATAAACATCTCGCTAAAAGAAGACATTCAGCAGCTTGGGGAAATCAAGGTCAGAGCAACAAATAAAAAATGGAAAGAGCGATACAATAATTTTTTCAAGCAGTTTATCGGCCGTACAGATTTTGCGGATCAAGTGACGATTGAAAATCCTTGGGTACTAAGTTTTGAAGAAAAAGACGATGTGTTAAAAGCTACGGCTCAAAAACCGCTCAAGATTATTAATAAAGCTCTTGGCTATGAGCTCTATGTTGAGCTTGTTTATTTTAGATGGCCAACCTATAGTAACAGAGGGGGCGGATATAAGATTCTCCCCCGGTTTAAGCTGCTTACTCCCGAAAGTGCGCAACAAGAACTTCGGTGGAAGAAGAACAGAATTCGCAGTTATCTTGGTTCGTTCAATCATTTTCTGGAAACCCTCTATAATAACGAGCTGGACGAAAGTGATTTTTCCGTCCGCCACCAACGTAATATAGATGTTTTACCAAAAGGAGCAACCCAGTATGAGCTCTTGGGCCGAGGCAATATCTCAGAACAACGACGGAAAAGACTCAAAGGCTATAAGCTTAAACGAAGGATCGAAGCCACCTTTGATGGATATGCCCAATTTACCTTCAACAGAAAAACTTTTTCACTCCAGGTATATAAGGAAGGAGCTATTGAGTCAAATACAAAAAAACGGGTATTTTTTGTGGATGAATATGGTGCCCTGCTAAATCCGCTGTCTCTTATTGCTTATGGTGACTGGGCAGATGCCCGAGTAGCCTATAGCCTTCCTACCAATTATTCAGTGGGAGATTGAGCTAAAATTGCTTCACAAATTCAACTGCGAAATGGGCTTCATTTTTTGTAGATTTATCCGTTGTTTGAAGCAATAACAAAAAGCTCAACAAGAGCCTCTGATGTCTGATAATTATCGCGCCTTAACACGTACCTATCGGCCCACTTCGTTTGATGATATTGTATCACAGCAGCATGTGAGCAGTACCCTCAAAAATGCCATCAAAAAAAATAGACTGGCCCATGCCTATATGTTTTGTGGCCCGCGCGGAGTAGGTAAAACCACGATGGCCCGTGTGCTGGCTCGAACCGTAAACGAAATTGATCACGATGTAGATGGAGAGTCATTAAATCAGACCCTTAACGTCGTTGAAATTGACGCTGCTTCAAATAATAGCGTTGATGATATTCGAGACTTGCGCGAACGCGTTCGTATTCCACCGCAAAATGGCCGTTATAAGATCTACATTATCGACGAAGTTCATATGCTCAGCAAGTCGGCGTTTAATGCCCTGCTTAAAACGCTGGAAGAGCCGCCCGATCACGTGATTTTTATTTTTGCTACCACTGAACCTCACAAGGTGCTGCCAACCATTTTGTCGCGTGTGCAACGGTTTGACTTTAAGCGCATTAGCGTCGACCAGATCGTGGAACGCCTTGCTAATGTGGCTGAAAATGAGGGCATTAACATTGATGAAGAATCGCTACACGTTATTGCTAAAAAAGCCGATGGTGCCCTGCGCGATGCCCTTGGATTAATGGATCAGGCTATCGCCTTTTGCGGTAACAATATACAACACGACGAGCTGCTTCGAGCGCTCAACGTGGTAAGCACCGAACGCATGTTTGACTTTATGAATGCCGTAGAGGAGCAGGATGCCAGCCACGGTCTCGAGTTGATTAATGAGCTGCTGCAGGAGGGTTATGACATCCAGGAATATCTCGTTGGATTAACCGAGCACTTGCGGAATCTTTATGTATCTAAGAGCTCCGAGCAGATGCATTTGGTAGAAGCATCTCCCGATACTAAAAAACGATACCGGGAATCAGCCAAGGCATTTACCGAAGATGACCTGATGCGTATGCTTCATATTGTGAGTGAGGCGCAATACAAGATTAAAGAAGCGCATCAACCTAAAATCCAGTTTGAGATAACGCTCCTTAAGCTTATTCATATGGAGCGCACCCAAAAGCTGAATACGTTATTAACCGAGCTGGAGCAGTTAAAAAAAAAGCTAAGTAATTCTGAACTATCTGCATCAACCGATAGAGGTTCAAAAGTAGAAGTTCCGAAAGAAAACGAACAGCAACAAAGTACGGAATCAGCATCAACGGGATCGAATCGGGGTTCAAATGGCTCAGCTTCTTCACAAAAGGAACAAGCAGAACTTAATTCAAAGGAATTTACAGAAGAATCAACTGGTGTGGAGGAGAGTGCGTCGACACCCTCCGACCCAAATAGTCAGGCTTCACCTCTACCTACAGAAGAGTCCTTGCCCGAAGAGCAACGTCAGGTAAGAAACGAGACGTCAGCAAAAAATGAGGAACAGGACGCTGGCGAAGATGATGAGTTTGATAATTTATTTGGGGCCTCCTCACTTGGTAACCCAAAGCAAGATAAAAAGGATGAAAAGAAGGACCCAGATCCACGAGAGAATCTGCAAAGTAAAACAGTAACAGCAACAAAACGTGCTCCCAAGGATGTTTCGTTGCAAGAAATTAAAGACTGCTGGGATGATTATTTAGATAATTTGCGCCAGCATGTACCGCAAATGTTGTACTTCCAAATGCAGCGTGTAGATCCTGTTGAATTGAAAAACGGGGATGTGAAGCTGAGAGCCAATGATGATTTTGCAAAAAAAATCGTCGACGAAAATCGACGTCGTCTCGGCAAGTTTTTAGAGGACGAAATTGGAGCTTTTCTTAACCTTACCTGCATTGTGCAAAAGCAGAAAAAAAACGGTGAGGAGTCAATGAGTCCGTATGAGCGGTTTAAGAAGCTTCAGGACCGCGATCCTACGATCAAAAAGCT
>CAYNKF010000090.1:0-8182 GCA_964397705.1 uncultured Balneolaceae bacterium
TCCATTCGTGCGGGACTTTCGGAAATTGATTTGGTACTGATTACGCACGAGCATATGGATCATATTGCCGGGCTCGACGACCTGCGCCCGTTTTGTTATAAGCAGGAGCAAACTATTCCGGTATATGGAAGCTCTGATTGTTTAGATGCCATTCGGCGTCGCTTTGAGTATATGTTTGGTCCCAATCGTTATCCCGGAGCAACGGATATCGATCTACAGGAAATCAGTGATGCCATTACCTTTCGGGATTTGAAAATTACCCCGCTGCCGGCGGTCCACGGCCAAGTTACGGTATTGGGATATCGCCTCAATGATATATCGTACATTACGGATGTCAAAAAGCTGCCCGATGCAACGAAAGAACGGATTCGCGGTTCTAAAGTACTGGTATTGGATGGCTTGCGGTGGAAGCCGGAACACCCCACGCATATGACAATACCGGAGGCAGTGGATGTTGCCAACGAGCTTGATATCCCGCAAACCTATCTCTGTCATATGAACTCATACGTAAACCATGAGGAGTCTAACAAGCGATTGCCTGATCATGTGCGCTTGGCGTATGACCAGTTGACACTTACGATTGAGTAAAATAGTTCTTTACACAAATCGCTTTAGTTCATCATCCTTTCGAAGTTTGTTAACTACTTTTTTAACGCCCTGAGAGCTATCCAGATCGCAAACTAAAATGGCATTGTCCGTTTCTACGACCGCTAGATTTTCAACGCCCACAAGTGCAATCAACTTGTCACTTCTGCTTTGGATAAGATTATTTTTGGCATCAGCGGTGGCAGAAGTGTTTGTCTGAATGACATTGCCGTCTTCATCTTTGGCTCTTAAGTCATAAACAGCCCTCCAGCTTCCCACATCATTCCACTCAAATGAGCCGGGAACAACATACACGCTGTCGGCCTGTTCCATAATCCCATAGTCAATGGAAATGGAAGTGCAACCATAGTAAAATTCATCAACAGCCTCTTTTTGATTAGCCGTCCCCACCGAAGACTTTAGTTTTTCCACTTCATCAAAAATGGTAGGCAGGTGTTGCTGAAATTTTTCCAGAATGGTTGAAGCCTTCCAGATAAACATCCCGCTATTCCATAAGAAATTACCCGATTCGATAAACTCTTTTGCTGTTTCGATGTCAGGCTTTTCACGGAACTGATTTACCATTTTGACTGGGTGGCTTTTTATCTCCTCCGAAGTATCCTCATCAAACTCTATATAGCCGTAGCCTGTCTCGGGATGATCGGGTTTAATACCGATGGTTACCAGGGCACCTGGTTCCTGAGCCTTGGCTTTTGCTGTTTCCAAAATAGATAAAAATGTTTTGGGCTTGCCGATTAAATGATCCGCAGGCAGTACAACCATGGTCCCATCGGGGTCTTTTTCCTGAATAAGTGTGGCTGCCGCTGCAACACAGGGAGCGGTATTCTTGCCCACCGGTTCACCGACAATATTGTTAGTCGGTACATCAGGGAGTTGCTCTTGAACTAAACCTACATACTTGTCATTGGTAATGACCCAGACGCGATCGGCAGAAACCAGCGGTTTAATGCGGTCAACGGTTTCCTGCAGCATGGTGCGATCGCCGAAAATATTCAAAAATTGCTTGGGATGAGCTTCAGTGCTTTGTGGCCAGAAACGGGTGCCCGATCCCCCGGCCATAATTACGGCATGTAACATAAAAGTAATTGGAGGTTTTTGTTGATGAATTTAGAAAGGGAAGGTATCGAAAATCCGAACAAGTTTGAAAGAAATTTTGCCGGAGTATTCTGCCCTTAAACGGAAACAGTGTATTCTTCGTCGAGGTGATGTTTATTAATAAGATGAATAATATCTCGGGCAGACTCTGCAAAAGGGGTATCAGGGTAATGCTCTACAATTTTTTCGGCAGCAAAAATTGCCTCAAGATATTGTTTGTTGACGACCTTCATCCGTGTTTTCTGTAGAATAGGCATTGCTTCATGCGATCCACAGGCCGTAATGAGACCGGTTATTAAAAATAGGATGGTGGTTTCCGAGTTATTCATTAGAATATTTCTTGGGACTTAATCGGTTCGTTCGGCTTCTGTAGATGCACGATCAACTTTGCTGAGTGTAAAACTAAATGAAGAGCTGACATTTGGGGTACTTTCGATAAACAGTTCTTCATTATGAGCCTTAATAATATGCTTTACGATAGCCAGTCCCAAGCCGGTGCCTTCGCCGTCCTCTCGAGAGCGAGATTTATCTACCCGGAAAAATCGCTCGGTTACGCGTTCAATGTGCTGCTGGCTGATACCAATGCCGGTATCTTTTACATACACTAATACACGATTTTTATCTTTTTCCCATGGCTTTACACCTACCGTAACTTTACCCCCTTCAACATTATATTTGATGGCATTATCGACCAAATTTATAAGAACCTGTTTTATTTGGTTACGATCGGCACTGACCGCGTATGAGTTCGGGATGTCTGTTTTAAGTACTACCTCTGCCTTTTCAGCCTTGTATTGAAGATTATTAACGACCTCAATGATCAGCTTCTCGAGATCGATGTTTTGGATATCAGACTTTAATTCACCCGTCTCAAGCTTAGAAATCTCCATCAGATCTTTGGTGAGGTAAATAAGACGATTAACGTTACGCATCGCCTTTTCAAGAAATTTACGGTTCACTTTCTCATCATCAATAGCCCCGTTTAGCAGTGTTTCGATAAAGCCTTGTATTGCAAATATGGGTGTTTTAAGCTCGTGAGAAATGTCCCCGATAAACTCCTTGCGATAATTTTCAATTCTATTCAGACGTTGTATTTCACGCTCTACAGTTTTGCTGGCCCGCACTGATTGCTTGATCAGGTAGTCAAGCTCATCGTGGTTTTTCGCCTGTAGTTCGTCATAGTCCCGAAACCGTTTTTTTAGGATATTCTTATTGATTTGATTGAGCACTTTCAGACGTGAAAACTGCTGATTGTTAATAACCAAGTAAACAATACATCCTGATAACACGAAGGTTCCGCCGCCGGTAAGTAATACGTTGGTCAGAGAGAGGTGCAGCAAAAATTTAGCAGAAACACCTGCTGCAGTGCCAATTAACAGAGCTGAGTAGAGGGCACTGCGGAATGCAAGAAGAGATAAATGTTGAAAAGGTCTTTTTCTCATTCCTTAAACTTGTAACCGACACCTTTAACTGTTTCAATATACTCACTTCCGATCTTTTCTCGAATTTTTCGGATGTGAACATCTACTGTTCGGTCGACTACATACACATTGTTACCCCAAACCTGATTGAGTAGGGTTTGACGATCTAAAACTTTGCCTTTTCGACTGGCTAAAAAGTATAGCAGCTCGAACTCTTTTCGTGGCATTTGGAACTCCTCGTCACCTTTTGTGACAATATATCTATCTTTATCGATGACGATGTCATGAACCTCAATTTTGTCCGTCATCTGACTTGTTTCTTCAAATCGTCGTAATACGGCATTAATACGTGAGATCAATTTGGTAGTACTGATGGGTTTGGTGATATAGTCATCTCCACCCTTATCCAAGCCTTCAACCTCCGTTTTTTCATCCCCACGTGCAGTCAGAAAGATAATAGGAATATGCTTAAGGTTTTTATCGGCGCGCATACGTTCCAACACCTCCATGCCGTCCATTTTAGGCATCATGATATCTAAGAGCACAAGGTTTGGCTTGTGCTTTCGCGCCTTTTCTATACCCTCTTTACCGTCTTCGGCTTTCAGGACGTTGTATCCTTCTTTGTTAAGATTGTATTCTATTAAATCAAGTAGATCTTCTTCGTCGTCGACTACTAAGATGGTTTGTTTGTCAGACACGGCTCAAAATTGATTGCTATATTAACTAATGATAAGTAAAGAATTGCTCATATATTAATAAGCAATAGTACAAAGCCCTATTCGCAATTGAAACAGTAAGCCTGTTAAATAATTGTTATTTTTTTGATAGAAAGGCAGTATAGGTATATAATGAGCAATAAAACTACAGGCCCAACTTATTTATCCATCTGAGAAAGGGCTTTTTTAACCAGTTCCTGTACATTATCATCAAAATCTTCCCCTTTGGCTGCAAGTTCAATGGATTCCTCGGCGTCCCGCTTTTTAAAGCCGAGAGATTGTAGAGCAGAAACAGCTTCCTCCTTGACATTGCTGCTGATACTTGTCGCCCCGTCCGGCGAATAAGTAGCGTCTACCATCTCAGAGATTTTATCCTTTAACTCAAGGATCATGCGCTGAGCTGTTTTTTTACCGATACCCTTAATTTTTGATAATGCAGATTTATCCTCTTGCACAATAGCACCTGTTATTTGCTGTGCAGGTAATCCGGAGAGAATAGTAAGTCCAAGCTTTGGACCTACACCTTTAACAGTAATCAGAAGCTCAAAAAGGTCTTTTTCATTTTGATTAGCAAAACCAAATAGCCGCTGATCGTTGTCGGTTACATGATGATAAACCAGAAGTTCCACCTCTTCGTCCTGAGCCGGTAACTTGTCATATGTCTGATTGGAAATTTCAAGCAGATAGCCCACATCACGGACATCAATAATAACTTGTTCCGGTGATTTTTTGTGGACGGTACCTTTTAAATATGCAATCATTTATAAAACGGATTTCATCAATAGTAAAGAGGATTCTATGTCAGCCTGAATGTATTTCAGGATCTCTCAAGGTTCTAAATAAAGGCTTTTAGATTTTGAACCAAAGCCTATCCCGACCTATTGGAATTTAAACAATACATCAAATTTAATCTTTTACTCGGTCTGGATTATTTGCTACAAAATCCGCCCAGCTCGATTTGCTGTTATTTTGATGTGTTTTCTGCTGGGATTCAGGAGCCTGCCGGTTAAAACTGTTTTGTTTCATCAGGTGACACCATGCCACAGCCAATGCATCAGTGGCGTCTTTGGATAGTTTTTCATCAGGCAGATCTACAGTTTTTCGTAGCATAAAGGCCACTTGCTCTTTGCTGGCGTTGCCATTTCCGGTAATCGACTTTTTTACTTGTTTCGGATAATATTCAGTAACCCCAATATCGTGATTAGTGATAGCCAGCATGGCCGCTGCTTGGGCACGTCCCAACTTGAGCATCGCCAAGGGGTCAACCCCATAAATGGGGGTTTCTACGGCGCAGGTATCGGGATTAAAGGAAGCGATAATCTTAGATACTTCCTCAAAAATGAATTGCAGCCGATCAGAGTGGTCATCCATATGGGCCATCTTTAGTACGTCACAGCGCAGGGCTATCAATTTGTTGTTTTCCTCGGTGAGGATAGCATAGCCGGTGTTACGCGAGCCTGGATCGATACCAAGGATGACATCAGCCATAATCAGTTGTTAATTGAATTTACTTGAATATAATAGATTTATGATCGATTTCTCATCGGTAAAAGTAAGTTGCCCTTATTACTCAAATGTCTCAAACGTATCAATGCGACTAAAGTAACTGGTAGCAGCTTCTTTGACTTTGGGCGCTAACAGGATGGTTGAAACCATCGTGGGGATTGCCATCAGGGCAAACATGCCATCAATAAGGTCAATAACAGCGCCAATAGAGGCTATGGATCCAAATATGATGGAAGCCACATAAAAGTAATTATACCAGTGTTGCTTATCGGCACCAATCAAATAACCCAGGCACTTGGTTCCATAATACGAGTAGGTAAGCATCGAGCTGATGGCAAAAAATACCACACAGATTACGAGCAGGTATGTGCCAAATTCGGGAAGGGCCTCATTAAACGCATTTAGGGTAAGGGTAACTCCATTTGCTTCGGTGGACTTCCAGACTCCGGTGACCAGAATGGCAAGGGCGGTCATGGTACAAGTGATAATCGTATCAATAGCAGGACCGAGCATGGCAACCAATCCTTCACGGACCGGTTCATTGGTTTTTGCAGCACCGTGAGCCAGTGCTTCGGTACCGAGCCCGGCTTCGTTGGAGAACACGCCGCGCTGTATCCCGATGACAATTAATGATCCAACGGCTCCGCCCATCACAGATTTACCGGTAAAAGCATCAGTAACAATCAATCCGAGATAGTGAGGAATTTCAGTTATATGAGCCGCCAAGATAGCAATTACGCAACTTACATAAATGACAACCATGGCAGGCACAAGTCGAGAGGTAACCTTTCCAATACGCGTAATACCGCCAAAAATAACGATGGAGACCAATACAACTAGCACAAGTCCTGTAATTAAATCACCGCCTATATGTGCGTTGGCAGTAACCCAGCCTTGAGGAATGTAGATACTGTCCCGCAGGATTTGTGTCAGCTGATTGGCTTGAAAAATGGGAAGAGGTCCAAAAATACCCGCAAGTGCAAAAACTCCAGCCAAAGGTTTAAAAAGGTAAGTCCAATTGTCGCCCCACTTTTTTTCGAGTCCCTCACGTATTACATACATGGGACCGCCCTGCACTTTGCCTTCGGAATCTTCGCCCCGATATAAAATAGCCAGGGTACAGGTGAAAAATTTGGTAGCCATGCCTACAAATGCACTGACCCACATCCAAAAAAGAGCGCCGGGGCCGCCCATAAAGATAGCTACTGCCACACCGCTGATATTTCCCATGCCAACAGTTGCAGCCAGGGCACTGGAGAAGGCCTCAAAGTGAGTGATGTCGCCGGGATCGTCGGGATTATCATACCGACCGCGAAGAATATCAAGTGCGTGTTTAAAATATTTGAAGGGAGCGAAGCGTGAATAAATCAGAAAGAAGAGTCCGCCGCCTACCAGCAGATAAACGAGCGGCATGCCCCACATAAAACTTGAAAAAGCGCTAAGTGCCTGTTCTATAAATTTCAAACTATGAGCCTTTTTTTATAGTTCTAATTTTGAAAGGGTGAATATACTAATTCGCACGAGTAAAGAAGATAAAATCAGTGGCCGGCGGGTCAATGTTTGCATTTCGTAACAATTTAGCAATTTGTGCCCGGTGGTGCTGACCGTGAATGATCACATGATATAAAATATCTGAAAGAGAAGTGTCGTAAGGAGCTCCTTTTGAATTGGTATAAGCGATGATCTTATCCAACTTGTTATTGTTAGTTGCTATCAATTTTTTCCATTGCTGATTTAATGTTTTCAGCTGTTGAAGTGCCTCCGGTAATCCGTAATCGGGCCAAATTTTAATATCATCCAATGGTTTACCGTTGATACGATTCATCCACATTTGCTGGGAACCGGCAATATGGGCAAAGTATTTAACAGCTTTTTGAGCCCCCTCAAAACCAAGATTGTCTTGTAAACTCAACAGAATTTGTTCGTTAGCCCAGTTGTCGTATTCAAATAATCGAAGCAGGCGATCCGCTGATTCCATGATATATACTTTTATTGCAGTTGCTTGCTGAAGAGAGCATATCAGAAAAGATGATATAATACAAATTTTGAAGTAGTTAAGAGCCCTCCTATTTTAGCTGCTTGATAATATTAACCAAATCAATGTGGAAATATGCTACTCGCTCTTGATATCGGGAATAGTAACATTGTTATCGGAGCCTCTTCAAATGGAGAATGGAAACACCAATGGAGGATCCAGACCGATACCGATAAAACGGCTGATGAATATGCGGTGCTTTTTAATAGTTTGTTTAGTGATTTTGACCTGGGGTTTAACAGATTTGATCAGATTATTATCAGCAGTGTAGTGCCCCAGCTTACACAGACGATTAACGAGGTTTTTGAAGAAAAATCACATACCAAAGCATTGATTTTGGATGGGGATGTTGAGACAGGCTTGACTATAAAGCGTCTAAATCGACGAAGTGTAGGTGCCGATATTATTGCTGATGCGGTTGGTGCTTATGCTTTGTTTCAGGATAACTGTATTGTTGTAGATTTTGGTACGGCAACAACGGTGATGGCGGTAAAAAAGCCGGGCGAACTTATTGGAGGATCTATTTCTGCAGGGTTAAAAGTAACCATTGATGCCTTAGTGGGGAAAACCGCCCAGCTTTCGCAGATTCCGCTAGAGCCCCCAAAGCAGGTTATTGGCGGCAGCACAATGGAGGCTATGCAGTCGGGATTGGTGCTTGGCCATTTATGTATGATCGAAGGGTTGATAGACCGGATGCGAGAACAGATGGGGGGATCGGCAAAAGTGATCGCTACGGGAGGCTTATCTGAAAACATTGCCGAACATACCCATTACTTTGATGTGATTGATCCTATGCTCACACT
>CAYNKF010000091.1:0-8177 GCA_964397705.1 uncultured Balneolaceae bacterium
CCTGCGATTATGTTAGCTCTCGATTATGATTAATAGCTGAGTAGTTTCGGCAATTATCTCTGTCAGTATTATTTTTTGTACCTTTGCACCTAAATAAGGTTTCGAAATAAGAATTAGCAGCATATGCGCATTATTACCGGCACGCTAAAAGGCCGACAGATAAATATCCCAAACACATTAAACGTACGTCCCACGGCAGCCCGCACCAAAGAAGGGCTGTTCTCCATTCTCGATGCACGAAAGTATATCCGTGATGCCAATATCTTGGATCTTTTTGCAGGATCGGGCAATTTAGGATTTGAGGCTATATCGCGGGGAGCATCGAAAGTGTTATTTGTCGACAGTGATCGCAGGAATATCAAACACATCGAAAGTGTCGGGCGTGAATTCGAGGTAAGTGATCAAATTAGGACGGTAACATCACCGGTAGAAAAATTTCTGGAAGGAATGCCACTCCCCTACGACATTATTTTCTCCGATCCTCCCTACGATTACCCTTACATGCACGAAATGATTACAGCCATTACTTCAGACGGCTGGCTTGCAGAAGGTGGATGGCTCATCCTTGAGCACGATAAGCGACACAATTTCACTGAACACCCGCATTGTGCTTACTACAAAGAATATGGACGTACCCATGTAAGCATCTTTCTTGATCAACCAGGAATTGAATTTTAACCCTATTAATTATGGAAACGCTGGCACTTTATCCCGGTTCATTCGACCCTATCACCTATGGTCATCTGGATATTCTTGAGCGCGCCACTGAACTCTTTGATGAGGTCATCATTACAATTGCTGTAAATAACAAAAAAGAAACCGTCTTTTCCGGGGATGAACGCGAAGCCCTCATTGAAGAATGTCTGGACGATAAACCATGGGCAGATCGCGTTGAGATTCAACAGTTTACCGGCCTGCTGGTCGATTTCGCCAAAGAACGGGATGCCCAAACACTGGTGCGCGGTGTTCGACAGGTATCCGATTTTGAATACGAATTCCGTATGGCTCTCACCAACCGTCGACTGGCTCCAGAGGTTGATACCGTTTTTCTTATGCCTAATGAGCAGCTGACTTTTATTTCGGCCTCACTTGTCAGAGAAATTGCGTACTGGGATGGAGATCTATCCTCATTTGTACCCGATCACGTAGCAGAGGCACTGCACGAAAAATTCAAAGACAAAGAAAAGTAATCCGGATAAATCTGGCTCACTTTTAAATCATTAAAGGCACCAGCTAATCCCTTCCCGTACAAATACGAGAAGTCTATCTCATATACGCATAGAAATAGACCGCACTTTTTTCTATTTTCAGTACTTTCTGAAAACTGATTTCAAGTAACTGATTGGATAGCGTTATGATCTCAAAACGAGCGCAAGCTGTTTCTCCCTCCGAAACCCTGGCTATCTCTGCCAAAGCAAAAGAATTAACACGTCAGGGCGAATCTGTCGTATCACTGAGTGCCGGGGAACCCGATTTCAAAACACCGCAACATATTTGTGAAGCCGCTATCAAAGCTATTAATGATGGCTTTCACGGTTATACGATGAATACCGGCACGCCTGAGCTGCGGCAGAGCATTTCGGATAAACTGGAACGCGATAATCAGCTTAATTATGATCCTTCTCAAATCGTCTGCACCAATGGTGCTAAACAGGCTCTGGGCTTTAGTATGTTGGCCATGGTTGACGAAGGCGATGAGGTTATCATCCCTACACCTTACTGGGTTTCCTATCCCCAGATGGTGAACGTAGCTGGTGGCACGCCGGTAACGGTGCGCACTTCTTTCGAAAACAATTATCGCATGACACCGGAGCAACTCGAAAACGCCATCACGGAAAATACCAAAGCGATAATGCTCTGCTCGCCCTCCAATCCCACGGGTACGTGCTACAGCGCAGATGAGCTTAAGGCTTTAGCAGATGTACTCACTGATCATCCACACGTAAATATTATCTCTGACGAAATTTATGAATACATCGTTTTTGAGAATGATCATGTGAGTATCCTTAATGTAGCTCCCGAACTTAAAGAACGTACGGTCCTAATTAATGGTTTTTCCAAGGGATTTGCGATGACGGGCCGGCGACTGGGATATCTGGCGGCGCCCAAATCATTTGCCGATGCCGTTGCAAAAATTCAGAGCCAAGAAACTTCCGCCCCTTCTAGCATTTCACAAAAAGCAGGCGAAGCAGCCTACCGTGGTAACCTTGATGACGTCCACAATATGCGTGACTCATTTAAAAAGCGGCGCAATTATATAGTAGATGCATTATCAGATATCGACGGACTCAAATGCTTCAAACCGTCCGGTGCTTTTTATGTATTCCCCGACATCTCTCACTATCTGGGTACTGCATCTCCAAATGGAGATACCATTGAAACGAGTACCGATTTGTGCATGTATATGATCGAAGAGCATGGACTGGCAGCCGTACCCGGTGATGCTTTCGGAGAACCCAAAGGAATGAGACTCAGCTATGCATCATCTATGGATGACCTGCAAGAAGCAACCAAGCGATTGAAGGCAGGACTTAAAGATTTAAACTAGCATACTGTAAATTTGTAATAACGAGTGAGTTTGGCACATTTTATGCTATTATTCACTGCTATCAGAACCAAATAAAAAATATTATCAACTATGCCCACATATAAGTACAAGCGTGAAGACGGAACGACGTTTGAAATCAAACAAAGTATAAAAGATGATGCCCTTGAACAGTGTCCTGAAACCGGACAAAAAGTAAAGCGTGTAATTTCAGGCGGTGGCGGCGTTGTATATAAAGGCGACGGCTTTTATGTTACAGATTACAAAGATAGTGACCGAAAAGAAAAACGTGCCCAAGAGAAAAAACAAGCCAATGGAAGTACGACCGGCAGTTGTGCCGCCAACGGTACCTGCTCAACATCATAGAACTTTCTAAATCTTAATCCTCAAGTGTGGATAATAATCGCTCCAATACACATGAAGAAGCATTAGAGCAATTCATATTGCTTTGGGGAGAAATGGCATCCGCCTGGGGCATCAACAAAACGATGGCCCAAATCCACGCCCTGTTATATGCTGAATCCGATCCGCTGAATACGGACTCTATCATGGATCAGCTTGACATTTCCCGCGGCAACGCCAACATGAATCTGCGAAACCTTTTGCAGTGGCAGTTGATTCACAAGGTACATTTTAAGGGTAGTCGGAAAGATTTTTATACCGCTGAGAAAGATGTCTGGAATATTGTTTCTACTATCATTAGGGAACGGCAACAGCGTGAGGTGGCGCCAATCCGACAGAACCTAAATAAAACACTCGACCTTTTCGAAGAGAAAGAACCTCTCTCTGATGAGGAAAAGGATTTCCGGGAACGCATCGAAAAATTTACCGAGTTTCTGGAGATGTTTGAACGATTTACGGAGGCACTGTTACCGTATATTAACAAGAAAAATCTGAAATTTCTTAAGCATCTGGTTAAACTGGCTGAAATGAAACACACCATCACAGGGTCAAAACCAGATTCATCATCCCCCCAACATCATGAGTAAAAAAACGACGCGTGAAATTGGAGATGAGGGCGAAGAGCTTGCTGCTGCCTATCTCGAATCAAAAGGCTATACCATTCTGGAGCGAAACTATCATTTTGAGCGCTCCGAAGTGGATATTGTAGCTTATGATAATGGAAGCTGCATCGTTTTCGCAGAAGTTAAAACACGGTCTTCGAATACTTTTGGCGAACCGGAAGAATTTGTAGACGATGAAAAGATTCAGAATGTCTATAAAGCGGCAGAAGCATGGATCTATGAGCGGAAGATGGATGGCGCACCGGTACGATTTGATATTGTCTCAATCCTTCAAAAGGATAATGAGGCTCCTGACATCAAGCATTTTGAAAATGCTTTTACGCAAGGACGATAACTCACCCCTTATTCTTCCTTTCCACTAAATAATCGGGATCTCAAACTTTTAAACTTCTCTAGTTGCTCTTCAAACTTGTCATTATCCAATAGTGATGATCGCTTTTTGTTACTAAAAAGCTTGGATATACCCAGATCTTTCCCCCGCACAAATAATGGAGCCGTAGCAAGACTCCCCAGTACATATCCCACCAACCAAGGCACATCCAATCCGGCAAAAAATAAGATGAAAGCAATCAGCAAGTAATAGAATGGCAACATTAGTCCCACCAAAAACTTTACGGATGCTTCAAACGCCTCATCTTCTAAATAGCTGTTTACCAACCATCGGGCAAGCTGATAGGGTAACGCATTGTTAATCATTGAAAAAGCGTAAAGCGGACTCAATATAATATCCTTAAAACCAAATGAAACAGGGTTTGCTAGATCCTGAACAGAGAAATCATGTTGATCTGCTTTTTCCAGCAAAAATTCAGACTCTTCAACTAACTCACCATTAAGCTGTTTACTTATTGTTTCTGCACGACGATTCACCAGTTCAGGTTCTAACAACTCTTGCCTATTCGACTCCAACTCATCAAGCATTAGCTGGTATAAAGCATAGTGCTTCTTGTTAGGAATATGAAGCGTCAGTTTTTTAAGGCGGTCAGCAATCTCCATTTTCAACTGATGGGCCGCCTCACGTTCATCATTCAGATATACTTGTTTATACCGTGAGGCCGGAACTGCCTCTCCAAATTCTATGCGTACAGGAGTCCTTGACTTCCGGTGATTCCCATAGCTGATACCGACGGGTACAATCTGCAAATCCAGATCCCAATTATATTTCTCTTCCACGCCAAAAACGATTCGAGTAAACCCTTTACTAAGCGGACGTATGCGACGCTCCATTACATGGCTCGCCTCTGCAAACACCAACAAGGCATCATTCTGTGCAAGACGCTCATAACACTCTTTGAAAATTCGCTCATTGCGTTTGATGGTTCCAAATCCATCTCTGGCGCGATATACCGGAAGCATGTTCAAGGAATAGAAAAAACGATCCAATAAAGGATTACCAAAAGCCTCAGCCCGAGTCAGAAAATGAACAAAATGTCTCGTATTGTTTACGATATGCAGCGCGTCCAGAAAAGAATTCTGATGATTGCCAATAAACATGACCGGTTTATCTTCCGGGATATGCTCTCTTCCAATCACCTTTATATCTGAATAAAAAAAGGTTAACGCCGGACGAATAATACCGTACCGCCAAAATTGATACCACAAATAATTCTTACGCATTGCTAAATACTTGTTGTAATGCTGATTTTCCTATCGACCAATACCAACCGATGCCCAATCCCGTGACAATATGCCAAATGCCCCACCAAGCGGCAACAAGGGCCATACCTCCTAATCCCTCAAAGAAGTTAAAAATGAGAAGCAGCCCTAAACCCGAATTTTGGATACCGGTTTCTATGGCAATTGATTTTCGATCTTGATAGGGTAAATTAAATATAGATGCCAGCGCATACCCGCCCGAGAGGGCAAACGCATTATGGAAAAATACGAGACCAATGACTAAATGCACATAGCTCAGAAAATTTTCGAAATTCATACCAAAAGCCACAAGCACAAACCCCGCGAAAAAGATAATTCCAAACCCTTTAATCCAACCTGAAATTCGTTTAGCCACCCTTTCCCTATAATGGCGGACGACCATCCCCAAAATAAGAGGAATACCTAAAATTAAACCGATTATCTTAAAAACTTCCCACAAACTTATATGAATGTCTCTAAGTATTATATTTGTGGGTTCATATAAGCTGGCCCAAAGTGTAAAGTTAAAGGGTGTCATAATAATGGCTGAGGTAGTCACAATAGCTGTCATACTTACCGACAAGGCTGCATTCCCTTTGGCCAATAACGAAAAGAAGTTAGAAACATTACCACCGGGACAAGCTGCCACCATAAACATCCCCAATGCCATGCTTGGATGTGGTTCAAAGAAAAGCACTAGTAGAAATGTGATGGCCGGCAAAAATAAAAACTGCGATAAAATGCCTACTATAGTTGATTTCGGATCTTTTACGACGCGTTTAAAATCGTTGATAGACAACTCCAGTGCCACGCCAAACATAATTACAGCCAGCGATATATTCATCACCAGCAGCCCGCCTTCACCCAAATTCAAGCGTAAGGCATCTATAGATTCATTCATAACTCATCACATTAAAATCACGATCCGCAATATCATTACGGGTAGCTACTCATTCAAAACTGCTTTTCAATAAAACAAATTTTTGTGCATTTCTCAGTTATTTCTACTTCAAAACGACGTTTGGACGCAACTTCTCCATCGTCTTAGGACCAATATCCCTATATTTTCGAGCTGATCACTATCTGTAAATGACCCGTTCCGTTTCCGCTATGCAATTATACCCTCCTAGTAGGAAGATCCAACACCTTTTAACTATTTTAATGACGATATGTTAGCCGTAGTATGAATTAATAGAAAAAGACTGCCTTTCATTTGGTTGTTATTGATCTATAATTTGTAGTATTTTCGAGCCTAATGTTCGCCATTACTATTGCTTAAAGCAACTTCGCTGATGAATTACCAATTATTAAATCCCTTGCGGTGGCGCAAATCTTTTCTGGCCCTTATTTTGGGAGGCATTATTGTGGTGTGGTTTACCTTTATCGACACCTATAGCATTTGGACACGAATTGAACTCAGCCAGCGAAAAACCGAGCTCAAAGAAAAGAAGGAACAACTAAAGACTGAAACCAAGGTTCTTAAGCAGAAAATTGAAAACCTCGAATCCGACCCTTTTCTGCTGGAACGAATAGCTCGTGAAGAATATGGCATGAAGAAAGAAGGAGAAACAGTTTATAAAATTAAAGAAATTGAATAACTGCGCCTTTCGTACAACTTCGTTTCTTTTTACTTCTGCCTTATACTGTATAAGATTACATTCTTCTTAACATCCAAACATTGCTTAACGCACTATCGGCATCAATCGCATGAATACATCGTTTAAATATTTTTGCGGATATTGTGGATTGATGCTGTTTCTACTCTTGGGAATGACCCAACCTCTTTGGGGACAAGACACCACTGCAGTGCAGGACACTCTACAGGACCAAACGATTCCTGAAAACCGGCCTGGTGGAACACAACAGGGGCAACAATCAGCAGATCAACCAAAGCAAGAGGGACAGGTAAATTTTCAAGCCAGTGATTCGCTTACTTTTGACTTCGAAAAACAGCGCGTTGCCACCCTTTTTGGTTCTGCCAATGTTGTCCACAGCTCGGGCGAACTAAAAGCCGGAAAAATAGCTATGAACCTTGACAGTAGCTTAGTAAGTGCAAACACTAAAACACCGCAGGATACGCTCTCACAACCCGTTCTGATCCGCGATGACGACCGCATACGCAGCAACAGGATCGACTTTAATTACAAAACTGAGAAGGGACGATTCGAAGTTGCCCGCGTTGGCGTACAAGACGGCAACTTGATTGGCACAAAAGTAAAAAATGAAAGCCCTCATGTAGTATATCTCGAGGATGCCATCTATTCTACCTGCCAACTCGATCACCCACACTATTACATACAAGCCGCTAAAATGAAAGTGGTAGATGAAGAGGAAATTTTCTTTGAACGAGCACGGCTTTTTATTCTGGACATCCCCTATCCGCTCATTTTTCCGTTTGGTTACTTACCCGGTAAGTTTGATAAAAAACAATCGGGACTGCTCGAACCTACGTATGCTTATCAGCAGCGACAAAGTCGTGGAATAGGTCTGCAAAATTTCGGATGGTTCCAATACTTTAACGACTATCTCACGGGCCAAGCTTCGGTCGATATTTTTACATCCGGCTCATATTATTTTAACGCCCGATCAAATTACCGAATTCGTAATAAATTAAATGGCAACATTGAGATTGGATATTCAAAAGAAAATAGCGGACTCGAACCCACTGATCCCGATTTCAGCACCAATATTCAAAAATCATTTAGTATTAGCCACAGTCAGGACTTTTCTCCCTATGCCAATATTGATGCTAATATAAATCTACGCACACAAGACTACTTCCAGCGTAACTCTTATGATCCAGATGAACGAGCCCAAACAAGTACCCGCTCGAACCTCAATTACCGATACCGTCATCCCGAAGGGGACTTTAATTTCAATGCATCCATCAGGCATAACCAGAATTTTGCCACCAATGTAACCGCCCTTTCCGGACCGGAAATAACCTTCAATCCCATCCGGTTTAAGCCATTTTC
>CAYNKF010000092.1:0-8107 GCA_964397705.1 uncultured Balneolaceae bacterium
ATTAAGGCTGAAAATAGTCAAAGCTCAGATCACATAAAAGATAAGTTCTACAAAATAAAAAAGGCCTCCAATCGTGGAGGCCTTAGAAAATTTAAGAATTAAAAAACTGTTTAACCGGTAGTACTTTCGCACTTGAGTTCGTATTCCATTGCATGCTCGGCTGGAGATTTGAAATTACCATAGGCAGCATTGTTATATGCGTCACATGCATTTGCTTTTTGCCCCAGTCCTTGATAAGCAGTACCAAGTTCAAAATAGATCTTTGCTTTATCAGTTCTACCGCCTGTTTCAAGGCTAAGAGCTTTTTCAGAATGTTGTACAGCTTGCTGCCAGTCTTGAGTTTTATTGTAAGCCTGAGCTAAACGATAATGAGCATCAGCAGAACTTGAATCATACTTAAGTGCTCTATTCAATAATTCTTTTGCTCGTGAAAAGTTTTTCTCTTCGGTTGCTGTTGCTCCACGATATACAAGTTCATCGCGAGCAGCATTTGTCGCTCGAGAAACAATTTGGCTATCATTGGTTTTCTCTCCCACTTCAATAGCCTCATCGAAGAGTCCCATAGAACGATCCAAATCAGTACCATCAATTTTTTTAAGAACTATTCCCTTCTGATAATATGCTTTAGCATAATTAGGGTCGTTGCTAATCACTTCGTCAAGCGTTGTAAGAGCGTCTTGATGGTTTTGCTGTTTATATTGAATAATAGACTTGCTATACAATAGCTGGTTAATTACTCCATTCGCCTGATTTGATACTTGTGAATTATCATACTCATTTGCTACATCTTTCGTTTCACGAAAAGCATCGATTGTAGCATCAAGATTTGAAATAGTTTGATTTTGTTTAAAAGCACGATATTCGTCAAGCGCAATCTGTCGATACACCTCGGGTAATTTTGCTTCAGCTCGTTCGACAATATCCTTACCCTGAGCACCAAGTTGGCTTCCAACCTCAATCGCCTTTTTAAATTGATCAATTGCTTTCTGATACTCGCCGCTCTGAACCATCTCCCGGGCACTGTTATAGGTTTGGACGGCCTCTTTGCGATCTTGTGCTTCAACAGTTTGGCCTAACCCGAAGATAAAAAGACCAAGTAAGAATACAGTTATGCGTGATTTCAACAACTTCATTGTTTGTTCGGTTTGTGGTTAAATTTATAAATACGCAATGATAATAATTTCATCGATTTATATAAAAGGTAACTAAATCGAGCGTATTTTATTGTTATGATTTAAAAAATTGAGTTTTCTTAGTCATCAGCAACATGTTTCTAATCCCTGATATAAAATTTTGTTTCAATGTATAACTATTTTTTTAATAAAATTAAACCCTTTTAGAAATTTGGGCTTAACGTATGTTTCTGATAGAAATCGCAAATAATTTCTACTGCCTCTTCCTCATCATCCGTTATATGAAACAAGTCAATATCTTCTTCTGATATGGTGCCATTAGCAAGCATGGTATCGGTTATCCAGTCAACTAAACCTCCTCAGTAATCCGACCCAATTAACACAATGGGAAATGGGTTTATCTTTTTGGTTTGTATCAACGTAATGGCCTCAAAAAACTCATCGAGTGTTCCCATACCTCCTGGAAAAACAATAAAACCCTGCGCATATTTTACAAACATTACTTTGCGAGCAAAAAAGTAATGGAAATTGATAATATAGTCGTCATCAACATAAGGATTCAATCCTTGCTCATGGGGTAACGTAATACCGAGTCCTACCGATTTTCCACCTCCGTCCTGGGCTCCTTTATTGGCAGCTTCCATAATCCCGGGTCCGCCGCCAGTGATAATTCCAAACCCTCTTTCTGTGACCTTCTTAGCAGTCTTCTGAGCCATATCGTAATAGGCATCACTTTCACTCATTCGTGCAGATCCAAAGATAGATACACAAGGGCCAATTTTGAAAAGCTTATCGTAGCCTTCCACAAATTCACCCATAATTTTAAATATGCTCCATACATCACTCTCATGGCTGTCACCAAAATTATCAGGCACGGTCAATTTGCTAACTTTATTTTTAATACTCATAACACTTATTTACTTAGCTATTAAATCAATTGATAACGTAACTCCAGGCATGTTGGATTGTGCTATCACTGCTGGTTTTAAACGAGGACGCATACTTAAATCTTTCGACACATCAAATGAACGCATATGAGCAAACACATAAGCATCGATGATATTAAGACCATAGGCCAAAGCTATGCCTACGTAAACCAGATCCCGGTTATTTCTAAATTGGTTTCGCAGATCTCGGACCTCATTCAAATTAGCACTTTCAGGAATATACGAAGGGGTAGGTCCAAATCGTAAGTCATTGGGAGTATCCGGATTTAAATTATAGTACGCCGCACGATAATCATGATATTTTTTTGTCAAATGAACGCTGTAATATCCTAATCCTCCCAAGGCGGCATATATAATAGGCACTTTCCAACCTTGCTTATTAACAATCTGTCCCCAACCCGGAATAATCATCGACTTATATAATACACTGCTAGGTTTCGGGAAATCTTTGTTTACGTTCTTGCCAGTCGTATCGTTTACAATATTTAAACTCTTATGGTATACATATGAATAAGCGTAAACCTTTTCAGATTGGGATATAAGCGAGTTATTCAGCTCCTGTGAATGTCCTGGCGTTGGTACACAAAATAAGACAGAGATGCTAAGAAATAGAATCGAAAAGATCGAGCAGGCGATCCAGTTCTTCATCCGAGTAATATTCGATACGTATTTCGCCACCATTCTTCTTGGATTTAATATTGACCTTCGTACTTAACGTACTGCGTAGTCGATTCGATATTTCTTTTAAAAAAGCACGCTCCTTATCCGTGGTATCTTTTTCATCAGATTTCTTTTCCTGATCCTTATTCAGGTTTCGGATGACTTTTTCTGTCTTCCGAACCGAATATCCCTTATCAATAATTTTGTTATAGACTTCCTCCTGATCCTCTTCGTCTTCAATCGAAAGAAGTGCTCGTGCGTGCCCCATGGATATCTTTTGATCGCGAAGGCCTGCCTGAACAAATGCCGGCAAGTTCAATAAACGTAGCATGTTCGTAACCGTAGAGCGATTTTTACCCACCCGCTCGGCTACTTCGGCCTGAGTATATCCCGCCTCTTCCACCAAGCGCTGATATCCCATTGCTACTTCTATAGGATTTAAATCCTCACGTTGAATATTCTCAATAAGCGCATACGAAATGATGTCGTCATCATTAACTTCTCGAATATATGAGGGAATCTCTTCCAATCCAGCCAACTTCGATGCTCGTAAACGCCGTTCACCACTAATCAGCTCAAACCGTTTTTCACCAATGTAGCGGACGGTGATCGGTTGGATTAATCCGTGAGCCTCAATCGAATTCGCAAGTTCTTCAAGCCGTTCTTCGTTAAACTCCTTGCGTGGCTGATGCGGATTGGGACGAATATTATCAACAGGTACATGTAATACAATATTCACCCGCTTCTGTGGCTCTACATAGGGCGATCCATCCCCCTCCTGTCCTTCACCTGATTTCTTTTCTTTCGCTTGTTCCCCCTCGTCATCGTATTCGGGAAAAAAAGCTCCTAAACCTCTTCCTAAAACTTTTTTTGATGCCATAATTCATCACCTCTTAACTACTCGCAAATACCGGGCTATCTTTAAAAAGATCTTTATTGCGATGGATAATTTCGCGGGCCAATGCTAAATAATTCTTAGCTCCTACACTTGTAGAGTCGTAAAGCAGCGCCGGCTTCCCAAAGCTGGGCGCCTCAGCAAGACGAACATTCCGTTTAATGATAGCCTCAAACACTCTGTCATCGAAATATTTCCTGACCTCATCAGCAACCTGATCCGAAAGCCGAGTACGGGTGTCATACATTGTTAAAAGCACACCCTCAATTTCCAATTCGGTGTTTAAATGCTGTCGCACAATCTTAATCGTATTTAATAGCTGTCCCAAACCTTCCAACGCAAAATATTCGCATTGTACCGGTATCAGAACCGAATCAGAAGCTGTCAATGCATTGATGGTAAGTAATCCAAGCGAAGGCGGACAGTCAATAATGATAAAATCATATTGCTCCTTGAGACCAGAAATAGCTTTCTCAAGAATACGCTCTCGCTGATCCCGATCAATCATCTCGATTTCGGCTCCAACAAGATTGATATGCGACGGTATTAACTCCAGAAACGGCAGCTCCGTTTCTCTGATAGCATCCGAGGCATCTACCCCTCCTACCATCACTTCATAAACGGAATGTGATACCGTCTTCGCTTCAACACCCAACCCGCTGGTGGTATTACTCTGAGGATCGATATCAATAATTAGCGTACTATGCTCGATAGCAGCAAGGCTGGCAGCGAGGTTAATGGCCGTCGTTGTTTTACCAACGCCGCCTTTCTGGTTTGCTATGGAAATAATCTTACCCATATAAACAATCTATAACAACAATTATCGGTGTAATGATTTAAAAATATAATGGGATGACTTATGGTAAACAAAAATACTTATTAACAAGTTGTTCACTAAGATATCAACATAGTTATTTACCTGCATGCCAATAAATTACAACTGATTAGCTAAAGAAATATTTTATATGTTCCACATATTGTTTCACGGATCTTACAGAAGTGCACAGTTTTTAATAAAAAAGCCGAATATCTGTAATAAGATATTCGGCTTCTCTACATATAATCGTAGTTTTTATAAAACGTTTTCAATGGGAGTATAATCCATATTAAACGCTTCAGCTACTTCTTTATAAACGATATCTCCATCAACAATATTAAGACCTTTAAGCAGTTCCTCGTCATCTTTCAGCGCTTTTTTCCAGCCTTTATTCGCAATATCAACAGCATACGGCAACGTAACATTGGTCAATCCCAGCGTTGATGTTCGAGGTACTGCTCCGGGCATATTCGCCACGCAATAGTGTACAACATCATCAACTTCGTAAATAGGATTATCATGCGTAGTTGGCTTCGAAGTCTCAAAACATCCCCCCTGATCAATAGCAACATCTACCAATACTGATCCTTTTTGCATATCGGCCAGCATATCACGGGTGATTAAGCTGGGGGCCTTGGCGCCCGGGATTAATACCGCACCAATCACCATATCAACATGAGGAAGCATTTTCCGAATATTCGCTTCAGATGAAAACACAGTATCCACATTGCGCGACATAATATCATCCAGATGGCGAAGCCGCGGCATACTAATATCCATAATTGTAGTATTGGCTCCCATTCCGGCTGCTATTTTCGCGGCATTAACACCGACGATACCGCCACCTATCACGAGTACATTGGCCGGTTTTACGCCCGGGATTCCACCCAGCAAAATTCCAAGTCCTCCTTCGGGCTTTTCCAAATATTTGGCTCCCTCTTGAGATGCCATACGTCCGGCAACCTCACTCATGGGAATAAGCAATGGCAAAGATCCGTCTGCCTTTTCTACTGTTTCGTACGCAATAGCTACAGCTCCAGATTCCTGAACTGCTTCGGTAAGCTGGCGACTGGCAGCAAAGTGAAAATAGGTAAAAATAATTTGCCCCTTCTTCATGCGGTCATACTCGACCTCAATAGGCTCTTTCACCTTCATGATCATTTCGGACTTCTCCCAGAGCTCATCTACATCCTCAATAATTTCAGCTCCGGCTTCTATGTATTGCTCATCCGGGAAACCGCTTCCTTTTCCGGCTCCCTTCTCAATCATTACGTCATGACCGTTACGTTTCATTTTTGTTACACCGCCAGGTAGTAACGCCACGCGGTTTTCATGTGTTTTTATCTCTTTGGGTACACCTATAATCATGAATACAGAATTTTTGTTAATAGTATGCTACGGAATTAAATCCGTGCCAAAGGTAGGTAATTTTTGGGAAAAATTTAACTGGAACTATCCCAACTTTCTATAATGCAGATCACTCTTGCTCAATAAAATTTTTATACTTTTCTATTCCTGATTCTGTTAGTGTAATGTGCCCATACAGAAGAGGACCGCCAATCGTTTTTGTGTTGATTAATCCAAGCTCCTCTAAATATTCCAGCACATGCTTTATTTCTATTCGATCCCATTCGAGAGTGGCATTAATTTTCTTGACCGGAATCCATTTCGAAGTATCTTCCTGTGAAAGCGAGCCTGTTACCTTTAGAAATAGCTGATACTTTTTACTGAATTCACTACCAATAATCATATGCTAATCCATTCTGTGATCCGTTCTTTGGATATCCCAATACAATAATTATATCTAACCAAACCGTTATGAAATTGTTACTAAATTGTTATGAAGTGCTAACGTCCTACTTTCTGATCAATATTATCAACTTTCAAATAAATAATAATTCCACTATCCTTGTACTTGTTACAAAGCCAACTTTTCTATTATGATATCAAAAGAAATTCTGCAGAAAGTTCGCAAGATTGAAATTCGAACCAAGGGAAAGGTCAACAACCTTTTTGGAGGGGAATACCAATCTGCATTTAAAGGACGTGGGATGGAGTTTTCGGAAGTACGCGAATATACCTATGGAGATGACATCCGGCAGATCGACTGGAATGTTACCGCACGTTCGGGGGATCCCTTCATTAAACAGTTTGAGGAGGAGCGTGAACAAACCTTAATGCTCTGTGTTGATATTTCTCCCAGCGGCATCTTCGGTAGCCAAGGGCAAAGCAAAATGGAGCTTTCGATTGAAATATGTGCAGTACTGGCGTTCAGCGCTATCAAAAATGGGGACAAAGTTGGACTCATTCTTTTTACTGACGAAATCGAAAAAGTAATTCCACCAAAAAAGGGAAGACTCCATGTCTTGCGACTTATTCGCGAACTTTTAACAACAGAACCCAAAGGCACGGGCACCGACATCAGCGAAGCGTTGTCATATGTAAACCGTCTGCTGAATCGACGAGCTATTATTGTCTTGGCCAGCGACTTTCAGGATAATAAATACGATCGGCAGCTCAAGATCACCAACCGAAAACACGACTTGGTTAATATTTTTATCAACGATAAGTTTGAGGATGAGCTTCCAGACCTGGGATTAATTCCCCTGCGGGATGCTGAAACCGGTGAAGAGGTGCTTGTGGATACTTCAAGCAAAAAAGTGCGCAATGAATATCAGAAAAAAAGAGAAAAGGCTAAACACCAACTTCGAGATCAATTTTTACGGATGAAAATTGATATGATAGAACTTGAAACCAACGCTTCCTACATCCGACCGCTCATGACATTTTTCCGCAGGCGGATGCACCGCTACTGATTTTTATTTTGCCTGTGTGATCACAGGTCCAATGTCTTGCGTAGTATCAATTTTTGCTTCCAGCTGGCGATCCAAACTATCTCTCACCTCAGCAAAAACATCCATCAGGCTATCCGGTACCGCCTCGGATGAGGGTAAATCAACGGTACGGGAATTCACAGGCTGATTATTCTTGTATAGGGAATAATGTAAATGAGGACCCGTAGCACGACCCGTACTTCCTACATATCCAATAATCTGTCCCTGCTCTACTTTTACGCCGCGATTAATTCCTCTTGCAAATCCCCGAAGATGCAAATATGCGGTGCGATAGGTCGAATTATGAGTTATTTTTACAATATTTCCATTTGCACCACGGTATCGAGCTTCCGTAACCGTCCCATCACCCACCGCTAATATCGGCGTTCCAGGCGGCGCTGCATAGTCTACACCGTAATGCGGAACACGTTTTTTTAAAATAGGATGATAACGACTGCGCGAAAAATTTGAACTTACCCGCTGACTAAACTTGAACGGTGCTTGTAACAGTGCTTTCTGCACACTTTCTCCCTCTTCATTGAAATAGCCTTCCACCTCTCCATGACGAAACTTATATGCACGATAAGAATCCCCACGGTGGGTAAACTCAGCTGCTTTTATATCACCAATACCGTAGTAATCATCATCTATAAACTGTTCGTTATAAAGTACTTCGAACGAATCGCCCGGGCGCAAACCAAAAAAGTTGATCTGCCAGGCAAAAATATTCGCCATCCTGTTGGCCAGTAATTGGCTCCCTCCCTGTAAGCTAATGGTTTGATATAACGAATTCTCTATCTTGCCCGAAGCTGCTACAGTTT
>CAYNKF010000093.1:0-8020 GCA_964397705.1 uncultured Balneolaceae bacterium
CTTACGCCAACAGATTTACAGTCTGCCCCAGTTGGCCACTTTGGTATCCCCCCAAGTGATTATCAATATGTCAAAATTCATTTCCGCCAAGCTTTCAGGATACTCGACAAACCAAGTGAGCCAGCGACCGGATTCGAACCGATGACCGGCTGTTTACAAGACAGCTGCTCTACCCCTGAGCTACGCTGGCTTATCGAGCCTTTCCTATATCTTTAGACTGACATTCCAATGCAACAATCAGCCCTTGGCCGAAAGACTCCAAAACTAAGTACAGTTTTTATTTTTGTCAACACAAAATTGCCAATTAAATCTTTTTTCTTCTGTGCCTACAAAAAAATATCAATTCGGCCTCCGCTTGTTGTAATAATAGACTATCACTCTAATTCCTATAAAGATAGCAATGCCTGCTAAAATTATTCTTCCATAGAGCGAGAGGTATTTTCCAATAAGTTGCCAATTCTCGTGCACGATCCATCCAAAACCAAGTAAAATACCATTCCACAAAATTGAGCTTAATGCGGAGTAAAAAATTGTACTGCTAATTCGGGTATGGCTCAATCCCGCTGTTAAAGAAATCACTGATCGTGTACCTGCCAAAAAGCGATTTGCTGCTACAACTCCCATCCCCCATCGTTGCATCCAAGACCGAACCTTATTTATATATTTTAGTGGTATAAATCGAAGCAGCCAGAACTGTTTCTTCTTTTCTTGAATCAGAGCCCCCCACCGGCTGCCAATCCAATACATACTCATAAACCCAATAACTGAAGCTATTGTGGTAAGTAATAAAACGGGAACTAATCCGATAACTGACTCTGCGGCCAAGTATCCTCCAAAAGCAACTAACACATCACCGGGTATGGGTGGTATGATATTCTCGACATAGGCCACCAAAAAGAACACCAGGTAAATACTTGACGGAGGAAGCGTATTAATAAATTGTACGGCTTCCCGAACAAATTGCTCAGCCATTACTCATTCTCCTCTAATAAAACTACTGCTCTTGCTGAAATACCTTCGGCACGGCCTTCAAACCCTAATTCCTCGGATGTTGTGGCCTTAATTGATACTTTATCAGTATCAACTCCCAAATCTCTAGCAATTGTTTGGCGCATCTGACCAATATAAGATGCCAGTTTTGGCATTTCTGCTACAACGGTGGCATCAACGTTTCCTACGGAGTATCCTCTTTCCTCAATAAGCCTCAATGCGTCTCGCAACAACACCCTGCTATCGATATCCTCATAATCTTCAGAGGTATCCGGATAATGCTTTCCCAAATCACCCAATGCACACGCGCCGAGTAAAGCATCAGTAATGGCGTGTAGCAAAACATCTGCATCAGAATGACCCGACAAGCTTTTATCAAAAGGGATCTTTACGCCCCCTAAAATTAGAGGGCCACCATCTATAAACCGGTGTACATCGTATCCATATCCGATGCGCATACTATTTATCCTTATCGATTAATAATTTTGCTAGCTCCAAATCCAAGGGATAAGTGATTTTGAAATTGGATCGATCTCCCTTAACCATTTTCACTGTTTCGCCTAACCGCTCAACCAATGAGGCATCATCCGTTCCAACAAAATCATCTTCGAGTGCCTTTTCGTATGCCCGAACAAGCAAATCTTTTTGGAATACTTGTGGCGTTTGGGTCTGCCATAAAAATTCCCGCGTTGGCGTTTCTTTTATTTTCTGCTGTTTATCAATACGCTTGATGGTATCCTTTGCGGGCACTCCCAAAACTGCCCCCCCGTATTTCTCGGCTGTATTACAGCAACGCTGAATATGATACAGTTCAATAAAAGGACGAACAGCATCATGAACAATCACAAGGTTAACATCAGCCACATCCTTCAATGCATTATATATGGACTCTTGTCGCGACTCTCCACCCTTCAGACAACTTCCCTTTATCCGGGACGGCAGTACCTCTTCAAGAATATGTCCAGCTTTCTCCAAAAAAGATGCTGAAGTAGCTACTAAAACCTGTTGCAATCCACCGAGCGGTAAAAAACGACGGATAGTCTGCTCCAGTATAGTACGGTCACCCAACTGTAAAAAGGGTTTGGGCGTATCTTTCTGCATACGACTCCCCGCACCCGCAGCCGGAATAATGAGGGCTTTCGTAGTCACAGCTTAGAGTATCAGCATTGAGTCACCAAAAGCAAAGAAGCGATAATCATTTTCCTGCGCTTCCTCATAGGCTTCCATCAGAAAATCATAGCCGGCAAAAGCAGCACCCAACATGAGCATTGTTGACTCGGGACGATGGAAGTTGGTAATAACGCCTTCGGTTATTTTAAAATCGTAAGGGGGAAAGATAAATTTATCCGTCCATCCTGTACCCGGTTTTGAAATACCACTTGCAGTAATACTTGTCTCAATAGTCCGCACCGAGGTTGTACCGCAACCAACAACTTTACGGTCATCATCAGCCAGCGCTTCATTAATTTTAGATGATGTTTCCTTAGAAATATAATAGTTTTCAGAATCGGTTCGATGCTTCGTCAGATCTTCCACTTCACACGGACGGAATGTCCCCCACCCGATATGCATGGTTATTGGCAGAAGCTCAACACCTTTATCCTCTAACTTCTCAACCAGCTCTTCAGTAAAATGCATAGCGGCGAAAGGCGCTGCTACTGAACCACGCTCTTTTGCAAAAATAGTTTGATACTGCTCCTTATCTTCTTCACGGGCTTCGCGTTCAATATACGGAGGCAACGGCATCTCACCGATATTATCCAAAATATGGTATAGCTCTTCATTAGATCCTTCAAAAAGAAAACGGATTGTTCGACCGCGAGAAGTCGTATTATCAATTACCTCTGCCATCAAATTGGGTCCGAAGTACAATTTATTCCCAATACGGATTTTTCGAGCAGGTTCAACCAAAACATCCCAAAGCATGTTTTCTGGCACCAGTTCCCGAAGCAAAAACACCTCAATATCGGCATCTGTTTTTTCTTTCTTTCCCTTTAGCCGCGCAGGGAAGACTTTGGTATCATTGTAAATTAGAACGTCTCCCTCGTCCATGTATTTGTGAATATCTGCAAATGTTTCGTGCTTAATGGATTGATCTTCTCGATTAAGAACCATCAGCTTAGCAGCATCTCGTGGCTGTACAGGTTCGTCGGGGACATTAAAATCTTCTGTCTCAAATTTAAAATCGGTGAGTTTCATTATCGAACTATGGGCTTTTATTTGTTTTGCTTAACCGGTATTTTAGTCAGATTCAAAGCGTTCCAAATATACTCTATTTTATCCCGTAGGACAAACGGCAATATTTTGCTGGCAGATGTGCCAGAGTAGTCGAACGGGGCGGTCTCGTAAACCGTTAAATCTTGCGGGTTCAGGTGATTCGAATCCGTTACTTCATATAACCTGCTAATGGTAACAATCAGTGAGCCTTGAATGAAGTTTTGACTCTTGAGTTATTCTGAATTTATAAAGATTGCGATAGATGATATCCAAACTCTTTATCTTAGATAAAGACTTCATTATACTTTCTTTACGAACTAATCGTTATATTAGTTCTTAAGAGATTAAAAATTTGGTATTTGTCTTATGATGAAAAAAACAGCATTTATTTCAGCGGTAGGTTTAGTCATTTTATTTTTGGTTGGGCTCAGTTCAGTAACACATGCGCAACTGAGATCAGAAGTCAACAATAGTTCTGAGCTAATGGGCCCAATCGTCAAACAAAGTGATCCCAGCCAAGGTGCAAATCTTGGCAACCTGTTTAATATGCAAATGGATCATTCCTACTCGATGATGTTTTCAAGTTTTGGTGGACAATTCCAAAACATGAATGCCTATACCAATACGATGCACTTCTTCTTTTCGGAGGATTTGACCGGGCGGGTGGACCTTTCGTTGCTACATTCACCGTTTGGTAACAGCATGTTGTCACCAAACTCCAGTAATGGTATGGATACCCAATTTTTAATCCGTAACGCTGAACTTAATTATCAGATAAGCGATCGTAGTAATATTCGCATACAATTTCAGCAGGTGCCCGGCTATGGATACGGAATGAATCCATGGTCCTCGGGAATGCATCATAACCCTTTCGCAGCACCATTCCATGATCGTAATTTTTGAGTTTTGGAAATAGTAATTAATGACATCAAAGAATAGCGAAACGAATTCTTTTGCTTTAAACGCAACTATAGGCTTTCTAAGCCTTTTATTGGCCATTCTTATCTTCGGATTATTTACCCGCATTATTTATCCGCGTATTGAAAACCAACGAGCAACTAACAATGCGGAACTAATAGGAGACATTATTCAACTGGAAGTCTTGAACGGCTGCGGTGTTCCGGGCTTAGCCAATGATTTTACTTCCGCATTACGTAAAAACGGTTTTGATGTCGTAGAAACCGGCAATTTTAAAAATTTTGACATGCAAAATACGGTGGTTATAGCCCGTACCTTTAATACAAAAAATGCCAAGCGTGTAGCCGATGCGCTGGGCATCGCAGAAGAACATGTTTTTATAGAAGCATCAGAAGACTTTTATCTAGATGCCACCGTAGTCATCGGATCTGATTATAAATCACTCAAATTATAATACCTATTATATGACAGATACATCCCCCCAAACTAATCAACAGTTTAGCAGCTCCAATGAGCAAAAAACCGTTGATTCTGATAAACTTATTGAGGTCATTGGTGAGGCTCTACTAGACCGTAAAGCTCAAGATATTACGGTACTTGATGTACATGAATTGACAACCCTGGCAGATAAATTTGTTATTTGCCATGCTAATACGGACGTGCAAATTAAAGCTATCGCTGATAACGTCAACAAAGAAACCAAAGAGCAGCTCAATGAAAAAGCCTGGAAAGAAGAAGGCCGTGAAACCCGCCGATGGGTTATTCTTGATTATGTAAATGTTGTCGTACATATCTTTAAAAAAGAACTGCGAGAATATTATGCTCTTGAACAAATGTGGAATGATGCCTCCGTCCGAAAAATAGAAGATAGTAAGTAGCGTGAGATTACTCCTTTATACTATTACAATTTTCGCCTTGATTATTGGCTGTGCTTCATCCTCACAAAATAGTGATACTGTGGAATCCTATGAAAATTTAGTGAGTATTCAGGAACCCGATAATGAACCGTATCAACAATCAAAAGTATATGTTGATTCTGTGAAAAAAATCACGGAAAACAATAAGCCAGTTCTGGTGGTCAGCGGAACGTTCCCGGATGCCTGCACGAAACTTCAAAATGTAACCCACCACACAGCAGGAGACTCGCTGTATTTAGATATTAAGGCATGGCGCAATCCCGATATGATGTGCTCACAAGTACTTACTCCATTCTCATATATCTACAATAAAATCACCCAAAAAGAATTAAACACTCACGCAAAAGTAATCGTTAACGGCAGCTCATACCATTTGTAAGATTTATGTCCAAACGCGTTCTCATTACAGAGCCCATTATTCCATCCGTAATTGATAAACTCAAAAAACATTATCAGGTAGATGTAGGGGAACGAGGCACCTATAACGATGAGCAGACGTTGATTGATGCAATATCAGGCTATGAAGCATTGCTCCCAATGCTTTCTAATCCAATAACAGAAAAGGTCATTGCTGCGGGATCAAATCTTGAGATTATTGCCAATCATGCGGTGGGCTATAACAATATCGATCTTGAAGCAGCTCATAAGCACAACATAGCGGTAGCCAACACCCCGGACGTCCTTACCGACTCCTGTGCAGAATTCACGATTGGACTTATGCTCGCTGTATCACGTCGCCTTTTTGAGGCCCAACAATATCTTTTAGACGGAAAATACAACAACTGGGAACCGCTTGGTTTCCTCGGAAAGGAACTAAATGAAAGCACACTTGGCATCATAGGCATGGGACGCATTGGTACGGGTGTAGCTCGCAGGGCCAAAGCCCTGGGAATGAAAATCACCTATCATAACCGAAGCAAAGTAGATCCCGACCTGGAGCAAGAACTCAACGCCAAGTATTATTCTAATGTTCAAGATCTTGTTTCTCAATCAGATATTATAACGCTACATTGTCCTCTTACTGATGAGACGCATCACCTGATCAATGAAGAAACTCTTTCCTTAATGTCAGATGATGCTATCTTAATAAACACTTCACGCGGACCTGTGGTTGATGAGCAATCTCTTGCCAAGGCCTTACACAACCGATCTATTGGTGGTGCTGCTCTTGATGTCTTTGAAAATGAACCCGAATTGCACCCCGAACTTAAAACAGCCCCCAACTGTATTCGAACGCCCCATATTGCCAGTGCCAGCTTTCAAACCCGCGAAGCCATTGGCATGCTTGCTGCCGATGCCATCATCGGAATATTAGAAGGTAAGCCAACCTCCGAAATTCCTAACTTGATTCAGCCTTAATTTCGGTTCATATTTCGGATTAATGAACCGATTGCTGTGGCTATGATTAACTTCTCATCAAAAAAACAACTATATCACTGGCTGGGCTGGACATTATTGGCCTTATTTATAGCCCTTTTACTCCTCGAAGGGTGGCGATACAACGTAAAACCATTAGCAACGACTAATGAAGAAGTCATCGAGACTAGTCTTGGTAGAGCCGAAGATTACTTTCTGGAGAAACAGAAACAACTGTTATCCGACTCAGAAAACCTCGCGAATACCCTGCAAGCACCACTGTTACAAAACAGATCCAACCAATATTTATACAATACCTTAAATCAAATTCCCGGCCTTTGGAGTGCGACGCTATCTCACAATGATGAACCCATCGTCTGGCGGGGGTTTGCGCTACAAAATACTACACAAGTTCAAAATCGCGATTCCTCTGCTCCTGATCTCATACTAAAGAGACATAATAACGTTATATACTGGGAGTGCCATATTCCGCTTAGCATACAGGACAGTTCGGGAACAGTTAGCTACGATTTATTTACCTCCTACCGTATCCGACAAAATAATCCTCTCTCTATTGGCGGTGATAGCGAATTTAGCCTGTTTAACTCTGATGATTTTTCAACCTCATATCCTATTAATTTCAGTATTTTTAGTGAACCGCCGGAGCAAACCGTCCAGAGCCAAACCTTAACAAACTTGCAAGACGATTCTGTTGGCGTTGTTTATGCTACCGCTGATGAATTTGAGGAAACCCGGGCGGAGTGGGAAGAAAATAATACCCTGTTGCGATCCATTCTTGCAGCTCTTAGTTTTGTTCTTATTATTGGCATTCTCTTTATAGCTGCCGAAAACCTTTCGCTGTGGAAAGCTCTCCTAGTGCAACTATTTTTTGTTATTGCCGGATGGGCATTAATATCGCATTTCAGTTTACTATCCTACTGGATACTGTCGATCTCTTCATCTAATAGTACAGATTGGATTAACCTCGTCACCAACTTAAGTACTTCTTTTACAAATGCTGCTTTTGCCCTCATTGCCTCCGGCGTAATCACTCGTAAGCTGCAGGAATACAAGCATGAACTGAAAGCCGACTGGTATTTAACTGTCATAAGCTTAGCCGGTATTTTTGGAATTGTTAATGCCCTGGCCACCCTTAGTTTTTTCAAGATGCTTTTCCAGGCTACCAATGATTCAGGCGTCGCCTTTCTCGACTTGCGTATTTTTCCTGAACCCGGAACAGTTATTTTATACCTGATTCTTGGAATGGCCACCTTAGCTGCCGGCAATATATTGGTCGTTTTAAATCGCATGTTGTTTCGATTTTCCCGAGAGCACCTCAAGCTTACTTCATCCGTTTTATCTGTCAGTTTTATCCTAAGCCTATTTGTTGCCCAACTATTTATTCCGGAAAGGCTTATTTTCAATTGGATGTTCTATAGCAGCATTATCGGATTTATCATTGTGCTAACTATTGCTATTGCCTATGAGAAAAAGCTATCCCAGCTTACCAGAAAATCCCGCATACGGAAAGTTATTATTGGTTCTTTTCTCATTGCCATTGCCTGTTTACCCGCATTGTATCAGGCAGCACTCAATGATACTGATCATAAGCTATGGCAGCG
>CAYNKF010000094.1:0-7996 GCA_964397705.1 uncultured Balneolaceae bacterium
GACCAGTCATTAAAAGTATGGGGTTCCACATCTAAATGAATGCCGTTGGCGTTAAAAGCAAGAGCACTTTTAACAAAATCGTTAATACTACCCCGGTTTTTCTCTTTTATTAATACGTTACTGCCTTTCATTAATTCAACGGAAATTCCTATTGCTTCGGCACTTCTTACAAATGAGAACAACTTTTCTGATCCTGATATCATATCAGGACCTGGAGAAAGCAAAATGGTGTCAAAGTTTCGAGCAGACATATAATCCAGCAATAAAGGATTTTTATAGCTGCCAAACGTATCAGACCACATATACACTGTGGATGAGGAACTGTTTTTTTGTGCCAACTTTGGGGGATTCCACACGCTGGTATAGCTGGATAATGGAGATTGAGGTGCAAATCTACTCAGGCTAGTAAGCTTATCGTAAATTTTTTCTTTTGTCTGCGTTAATTGCCAAATGGCCTCAATTTGCGATAAATACAAGTTTAATAACTCCGAGGCATCATATTCCTGGCTACCGTTTTGTTGATTCGTTTGTTTTAGTTGGATGCGTTGCAGTTGCCGTTGATACCTATAATAAGTACTGGCATATTTATTTTTCAGCTCTTGGTATTCTCTGAAATGCTTCCTGATCATGTTATTTTCAGAAAAATCCTGCCGCTTATTTTCATACGCAATTTCTTGATGCTGGGCCTCTTTATACTCTTTATTGCCTTCTTTAAAAACCGTCAGTGGAACTGAAAGATTGACTGCGAGTGAGAAATATTCTCGATCTTGAGCATTGGTAATTGGTAGCTGTTGTCCCGAGCGATCATAATAGTTGTAATTTACATTTGCCGACAATGAAATATCTCTCCAGCGACGATATTCATCTTCCGTATTTTTCAGGCGCAGCGAATCTGCTTTATCGCGTAAAGGTTTATAAGCCGCCTCTTCTCTTAATTTTTCATAATCAACAGAAAGAACCGGCAATGATTCGTTTTTATCCAACCTCCATCTGCCTTCTAAAGAATCTAATTTAATCTCTGAATTGAGTACCATGTCTGTTTCGGAGAGTTCAGACGAAATTTCCAGCACTTCATCCCATGATTTATAACCTAAATCATAAAGAGTCTTCAATTCATTCTTTTTTATTGTGAGAAGCTCTTTGTATCGTTTTTTGATTTTCTGCTGTTCTTGCCTAAACAGAGAAAGAAGCTGTTCACGTAGAACTTGATAACTCTGTTCTATGTTGGCTTCGCGATCCCTAATTCGTTCAATTTTAATTTCTCTTTGCAGCTGTTTGGACTTCAGCTGATTCTCTTGCCACCCATTACTTAATACATCCCACTTAATTCCCAACTGATATCGACTATTATAAAAGATACCTTCGGAATCAAACACTCCCTGGTCAAAATTTTGCATATAGCCGGCCTGCAAATTTACGCCCCAATCATTCCGAGTATGCTGACGTTTATTTTCCAACATATTTGTAGACGGATACTGATACCCGGTAGCAAAATTTCTGTGATCAAATAACGAATCAAGATCTCTGATATCAGCTTTCTCGTTTGCCATTCGAACATAGTCAGCTTTTTGTGATAAAGCCGAATCAATATGGACGATCAACTCTTCCAAAACATCTGAACGTCCACTTTGAGCCAAACTATTTTCGAAGGGACTAAGCAAAATAATACCTGTCACCAATACTGTGATCAAGTACCCCGATGTAAATTTTTTATTACTACTCCTAAAATTTATTTCCCGCAAAATGTTCTAACTCCTAAACTTTTTTTCTTTGTCACTCTTGAGAGCAAACATTAAAAAAAAAACCGCTAAAATCTGGAATATTAATTAAACTTAATTCTAATACACCATCATTGCCTTTGGTTTAAGTATTATGCCCTAAATATTTGTTTCCCATAAGATATTTAATGATTTTCGGATTCATAAGAACTGTAATATTTAACTTTTTTACTTGACAATGAGCGAGAATCAGCCGACCGTTGGAGTTATCATGGGCAGCGACAGTGACTGGTCTACCATGAAGGCTGCCTGCGATATTTTAGACGAATTTGACATCCCCTATGAGAAAAAGGTAGTTTCGGCTCACCGTACTCCCAATGATATGGCCGAATACGGTAAATCAGCCAGAGGACGAGGTATTAAAGTAATTATTGCCGGAGCTGGCGGTGCAGCTCATCTTCCCGGAATGACTGCCGCACATACCACTCTGCCTGTTATTGGCGTGCCCGTTAAAACCAGTACGCTAAACGGAGTCGATAGCCTGTATTCTATCGTGCAAATGCCGCCGGGTGTGCCGGTAGCTACGGTAGCCATTGGTAAAGCAGGTAACGCAGCCCTACTAGCCATTCGCATGCTGAGTACCGAGAACAGCAAACTTGCGGAAAAGTTATCTGATTATCACAAGGATATGGCTGAAGCTTCGCGGGCTAAAACGAAGAACTTAAAATAGGATGAAATGCCTCTGCATGAAAAGGATTTTTTGATGCGGCAGATTCAAATACTTACCCAATTGTTGCAGCAGATTATTTTCAAAAAGAATCAAAATAAGTATCAAGAGGCAGTAGAAGAGATCCAAAATGCGTTAAAACGGCTCACTAAAGATCATCCTAAATCATTTCACCAGCTTGACTTTGAGGAAACACTTGAGCTTTTTATCAAAAATGACACCTTCGAATCTGAATTGGCTATAGCCGTGGCAGACCTTCTGGTTGAGCAAGGTGAACTGCTATATGATGAATCATTCAAGCGTTCTCAAAAATCGATGGGACAGGCACTAATTATTTACAAGAAATCATTACAAATTCCAGATGCTTCCGTTCCATTGGATATAGAAAAGAAAATTGATCATCTTAAAAAGAAAGTGTTGGCTAACCATCTTGAGCAAATAAATATTATTCTCAATTAATCTAACTGACGTGGCTGAGTACAATGAAAAGCTGGAAGATTTACTGGATCACCACCTGATTGCAAACGAAGAGTTAGAAAAGCGAAAAGAAGGTGGTGGAGTCGGATATCTTATTAACGGTAATATGTGCTTGGGTATTTATGAGGATCTGCTTATCGCTCGAATTGGAGAGCGGCTGGCCTCATCTCTGATAGATCGTCCAGGCATTAGGAAATATTTACCGGATAAGGGTTTATATGATGACTTTGTCATGATTGAAGAAAAGATATATTCCCATACCAAAGCTCTTCAAAAATTTATCGATCAAAGTATATCTTATACCGGACATTTACCTACCAAAGATCACGGCAAAACACAACAAGGTTCCTAAAAAAGCATATCAGAAACAGGTATCAGCAATATTTGTTAACAGATTCTTCACCGAGAATCATCTGGCAATCCTATTTTGAAAGAAGGGTCTTAATTCTCGGCTCCAACTCTTTATTGGTCAGTGCTCCTACAGCAAAATATTGTAAGTTTCCTTTTCTGTTGATGATATACGTTGTTGGAATGCCCATTGTGGGGCCATATTTATCCATAATTGTACCGTCGTCAATCACAATTGGATAAGATACCTCGTACTTTTCAATAAACGGACGTACCACTGACTCTCCCTGTTCATCAATAGATACTCCCAAGATTATAAATCCATCCTCATTGTACTTTTCGTAAAGTTCTTGCAAATCGGGCGTTTCCTCGCGGCAAGGCGCACACCAAGTTGCCCAGATATTTAACAAGACCACCTGTCCCTTGTAATCCGAAAGAGTAAATGTCTCACCATTGAGTAAGGTAACTTTGAAGTCACGTGCTTTGGCTTCTCTCTGCGCAGGATATAGAGCAGCCGAACCAGGATCAAGTTGCTCAAGGGGTTGGGTTGGACCCTTTTTTTGTGATTCATTTTCTGCATTACATCCCAAAATAAGAAGAGCAGACAGAACGAATAAAAGTCCGTAAAGGTAGAAAGGATTTTTCATCATCAGATCTTTACTGCCTTATCAGTGTTGGGCAAATACTTCAGTACTACCGTCGTTCTTCAACAGATATACTTTATAGGGTTCGTTGGGCTTAGTGTTCATTCCTGGAGAACTAGCTGGCATCCCCGGCACCACCAGACCGCGAGCATCAGGCTTCTCTTTTAAAAGCCGTCGGATATCTTGGGCGGGAACATGTCCCTCCACCACATAATCACCCACTACTGCCGTATGGCAAGCGCCCATATTTTGTGGGACACCCTGATCAGCTTTGACCGCATATAGATTGTGAGAATTTACGGATTGAACACTGTACCCATTTCCCTGCATATAGACTGCCCATTTGTCACAGCACTGGCACCCTTCGTTTTTATACATCACCACATCGGCCGAAGCTCCATTATTCTGACGGTCATAATAGTCATTTATGATATACCAGATGGCGCCACCGGCAATAAAGATAATGAGTGCAGCGTAAATGAAAAATTTCTGGGGCTTCATAAGAATATTATTTGCCGTTTGGGAGGTTAAAAGTACCTGAGGGGGGACTCGAACCCCCACGACCGCAATGGCCACCGGATTTTGAATCCGGCGCGTCTACCAATTCCGCCACTCAGGCATCTGTTCTAAGCTATTAGATTTCAATGTGTTAGAATAAAAATTTTCAACATATTGAAATCGTTTTACCTAAAAGTCTGCAAAACGCATATTCTTTTTGTATCTCAAAAGACCTCCTAATAGCATCCAGAAAACAATTATGAAATTTGCGTTTTTCAGCAGTGCCAAATATAAGACATTATGTATTACTTCTACAACATACTTTTTCTGTAATTGTGCTGAATACCTTAATCAAATTATCCAGATTAGAAGTAAAGATAGGCACCAGAAAGTATAGTATTTGCGGGACTAAAACTCGAAAATTATTAACAAAGTCTAAGATAAATTGGCATTGCCTATTCCCATACAACACTTATTGCTTACGCAACACTTTTTTATTCATGAAAGGCTTTAGAAAGTCCATTTCTGTAAGGTCCAGTCAAAAATTGCATAGGTATCCTATTCTACATGATCCATCCTATAATTTTCGACTTAGGCCCATCCTGTTATTTATATTGGGAAAGGGTTATCCCATCATTCTTTGCCGAACACTCTATGCCGTTCTATAAATGAATAGATAAGATTCTTTATGCTAACTGGAGATCATACTTATTTCGTTTTAATCGGGCATGATAGCTGTCAATAGCCTTAAACCCTTTTGCCAGAGCTTCTTCCTTGAACATACCACTCGCATGAATTGTTTTGTTACCATTAGTAAACGTCAGAGTTGTAGTTCTCGAGAATTTCCGGGTTCGCTTATTTTCAACAAAAAACCCTCTATATGAACTTTTTCGATAATATTCTCGAAAACTTTTGTCTATGTTTGATTTCATAACGATAGCCCTCCGTATTTTTTTATAGAAAATACACTGATTCCCGGTTATTCTACGTAACGGGTTTTCCCTAACGGCCTATAATTGCAAATGAGTAGTAATAGCCGTCTATAGATGATACTCGGTGAAAAATTTGTTTCTATTTCAAGTTCTTTTAGTAAATAAGAAACTATAATAGTTTATTAAAACAAATTAATGTTTGTAAAATATAAAGATAACATAGTCCTTTATTGGTTTTTTAACTGTATCAGTTGGAAATTAGGCCAATATTATCAAATTGGACGTAATAATATTATACGTTGTGCTTTAGGAGTCATATCGTATGAAACCATCTAAAAACAAATCATTACCCATTGAGCACTATCCCTTTCCGGCTGTACTTATCGATCATGGCGATATGGAATGCAGTTTACTCGTAGCCAATAAATCGTGCAATAATCTCTATGGATTATTCAACAAAGAGGCTCTTGGGCAAGACTTATTTGGACACAGTATATTTACTCAAGGAGGAAACAGTACGAATTTGAGCTAAAATTCTTTGTGGTAGTGTTGTGTATTTAGTGCCCCATCAAACTATAACGCCTGATTCCATAGTTTTTTTTGAGCACTAAAAAAAAGCAAACAGTAAGATTTAGATCTCTAAAAGGTATTTCTTAAAGAAATAACAAACTTAGTGCTAATACTCACTATTTTAGCAAGCTGCTGCGTCTGATAGCTGACTCTCTTTCAAAAGATCTTTTATAACAGACATTAACGACTCGAACTCAAGAGGTTTTTTTATAAACCCATCAGCTCCAACAGCATCCACTTTTTTTCGGATAACCGTGTCGGCTTTTGTTGAAATCAAAAAGCACGGAATCTTTTCTCCATTTGAAAAACGCCTTACCTCTTCAATCAGTTCAAAACCGTTAAGTGCCGGCATATGAATATCAGAAATAATCAAGTCGGGTTTTTCAATAGAAATGCTTTGAATCAAGTCAGGCCCATTGCTAAATGCCTCAACAATAAACCCCTCCCTTTGCAAAACTTTTTCCAGCAGAATGAGCTGGATGGGAGAGTCATCTACGATAAATATTTTTGTATCCTGCATCAAATTCTAAGAGACCTAGGGTAATAGATTTAGCTTCAAGTCTGTGACTGTTGCTTTTAATTAATTAGCATGCGATAAGTTATTGTTTTTAAGATTCCCTGTCGTTTAAGTTTTTTTAATTAAACATTTTCTAACACTTCAAAATAAGATTGGGCAGTAACACCATTATAAATACCCAAAAGCTCAAATATAACCACTGAAGCTAATGAACAATTGTATGAAGCAGTTAATTTGGCTGAACGATTACTATACCTATAACATCTAAGGATACAGGCGACTATGAAAAAGCAGATAAAAGTTTAAATGCCTGTAAAAATATTATAGACAATGGTGAACTAATTGAAAACAGAAAACATAATTTAGGACTTTTATTACTGAGAAATAAAGTCTTAAAAACCACTAAACAGCAAAACTTCAACAAAGCAAATACAAAAGTTGAAAAGATTCGTGAATATGCTGTACAATCAGCCAACAAGAGTGAAATGGATATGTACCATATGTTAAAGGGTATTATAGCTTATGGACAGAATAACTTTTCCAAAGCTATGGCAAAAATGGATATGGCCGTTGAGGAACAATTATACTCTGTTTATAATAACAATATAAATTGCCTTTCAATTTTCTAGACGGGATATGCCTTTGGGTATGTCCCGTCTTTTTTATTTAGATATAAACAAAAAATTTCTTAATACATCAAATACTTGGCTATTTGGGTGGCAGTAGTAATAATCCAAGCTTCTAATTGTAAAATTAGTGCGAATTTTGCATACTACATCAAATAATATCACTCCAATTTGCAAAATAGCTTTAAAAGTATATATGGCCCAAGATACCAAGTTGCAATCTAAAAAAGTATTGATTGTAGAAGATGACAGTATTCAACAGATCGTCCTTGAGCGCATTATCAATCAAATGGGACATACTGTTATTGGTTCCAGCTCCAAAGGTTCTCAAGCTATCGAATCGGCACTACGTATAGGAGCTGTCGATCTTATTTTAATGGATATCAATCTTGCTGATGATGTTGACGGTATCGAGGCGGCCAAAGAAATTAACAAACATCGCGATGTGAAATTAATTTACATCACCTCTTCGGAGGACCCAGAGGATTTTAAGCGGGCCAAAGAAACAGATTTTGTGGCCTATTTGACAAAACCATTAGTAAAAGAGAGTTTAGAAAGCGCCTTTGACAAAGCATTTGCAAATGCTTCTTTGTAATCACTTTTTTTCCTATTACAAAATTCTAACTCCAAAAGGCTTTTATTAATAGTTTTTAATTAGTGGTTCTGCTCTGAATTTAAGAAAATACGTCTAAAGAAAATCCAACTAATTAATGCCATGAAGGTATCAGAAGCTTTTTTAGTGAACACAAAGAATTTCGCACCAATTATCGAAACATTGGTTAACCACGATGAGGATGATATCGTAGTTAATAGCGATCTTTTGGAACGCCTTTCGTATTCTGATCCTAATGATCTGCTAGTAATTCGGATTTTAAAGGATTTTTCGATCATCGATAATGATGGTAAACCGGGGAAATACTTTAAAGAGTTTAAAAATCC
>CAYNKF010000095.1:0-7928 GCA_964397705.1 uncultured Balneolaceae bacterium
GGCAGTGTCCGTGTACAAACACCTGGTTCTTTTTTGAGGATAAAGGAGAATCTGCGAGTAAGGAAGCGGCGAACTCCTCAAAAGTGTAGGTGGCATCGGCTACTTCTTCCGCTGAGTGAACCTGATCTTCGTTACATAAATCGAGGTATTCATCACGGAGTGTCAAAATCTCGGAGGGTTCAAGTCCGATAATAGGCGTTCCCTGATCAGCGAACTTAGCCAGTTTGGGTAAATTAGTATCAAGGATTTGTTTAGCATGATCAAGCATCCCCTTGGAGATTTGCGGCCGTCCCACCTCGTGAAAATCAGGGATAATGACTCGATAATCCCGAGATTCTAAAAACTGAACAGCGGCTTTACCAACTTCCGGTTCATGGTAATTGGTAAAAATATCAATTAAAAGTACCGCCTCTTGTCTATTAGTGGATTCTGTCACCGGGTGGTTCTTACGGTTGTTCCACCAGTTCATAAATGTTTGATTGGCGAATGTCGGTAAAGTACGGCGCTTGTCAATACCAAAAAACTGGTGCAGTAATTCCTTAGTGACAGGTTGCTTTATCATCCAGTTAGATACGTTTGGAAACATACTTGCCAGGGGGTACAATTTAGCAGCCTGACCAAAAAAGCGTTCGCTAAGTGAAATCCCGTGTTTTTCGTGCCAGCCCTGCATGAATTCGGCCTTCATTTTGGCCATATCCACATTTGCGGGACATTCGCTTTTGCAGGCCTTGCAGCTCAAACACAAGTCGAGGGCCTCCTTTAATTCCTCGGATTGAAACGCTTCTTTTTGCTTTCCGGAAAACAGCTGTCGAAAAAGATTTGCTCGTCCGCGAGTGGAATCCTTTTCCTTTTGGTAGCCATGTAGCTGGGACACATCGTGCCGCCACTTTCTGATAGCTTTCGGCAAACACCAGCCCCGTTGCATAGTTCAACGGCATCGGCAAAACTATCTTCCTTCCGCCAGTTGAAATGGGTATCTACTTTAGGCTTTTGGTACGACGGAGAATACCGAAGATCCTGCTCCATCGGTTTGGGATCGGTTATTTTGCCGGGATTGAAAATGTTTTCGGGATCCCAGATCTGCTTTACTTTTTTGAGTAGCGGCATCATCTGTGAACCAAGCACTTTTTCAATATATGGGGCCCGTGCACGTCCGTCTCCGTGCTCACCAGATAGCGATCCTCGATAGTTACGTACGAGTTCGGCGATTTCCCCGGCCATCGTCTTCATTTTTTTAATCTCTTCCGGCTTTTGCAGATTGATAACCGGACGTAAGTGCAATTCTCCAACTGAGGCGTGTGCATAAAACACGCAGTCGGTTTCGTGTTTGTCTAATATTTGCTGGAAGTCATCGATGTAATTGGGCAGATCGGGAACACGGACAGCAGTATCTTCACAAAAAGTTGGTGTGCGTCCCTCCGAGCCTAGCCCCATGAGTAATCCCAATCCGGCTTTGCGCAGGTTCCAGACGCGCTCCATTTTATCTTTTTCAGTGATGATGGGGGTTGCCTTACTGAGTCCATGATTTTGCAATCTTTGAGATAGCTTTTCAGCTTTTTGCCAAAGCTTTTCAGGGTCATCACCGTCAAGCTGAACAATCAGAATGGCTTTAGGGTCTCCATCTAAAAAAAAGCGGTTTTCTCGTTGTTCAATATTGCCTTTTGTTGCATTTAGGATAACATCGTCAACCAACTCTACCGCGGCGGGATCTTCCTTTACAATTTCAACGGTGGCTTCAAGGGCTTTTCGGATGGTTGAAAAATGGGGTGCTAAGATGATGGATTCGGAATCACGGGGGACTAGCCTCAGTTTTGCCGATGCGGTCATGGCCAGCGTGCCCTCACTACCGCAAAGTAATTCAGCCATATTGAATTTTCTACCGTCTGGATTGAAGGGCTGCATCTCGCAGAGACGATCGAGCGCGTAACCGGTATTTCGCCGAATAATTTCTGGATGGGGATAGTTTTCTAAGATCTGATCGCGGTGTTCACGAACAAGTGCAACAATCTCTCGATATATATGGCCTTCAAGCGTATTGAGCTCCATCTTAGCCGCCAACTCGGTTTCGGTAAGTGGCTTAAAGGTAGCCCGGGATCCGTCGCTCAATACAGCATCAATTTCAAGAATGTGTTCCCGCGTAGTTTTGTATTTGATAGAAAAGATGCCACAGGAGTTATTCCCGATCATACCGCCAATCATACAGCGATTAGTAGTGGCGGTATCAGGACCAAATAGTAGATTATATTTTTCGGCTTTCCTGTTTAAAGTATCCCTAATTACGCCCGGTTGTACCTTAGCAAACTGCTCGCGTTGGTTAATTTCAATAATCCGGTTCATATTGCGTCCTATATCCAAGACAATGCCGCCACCTGTGGTTTGTCCTGCCAAACTGGTCCCTGCTCCCCGTGCAGTAATGCTCTTGTGATTTACCCGTGCCCATCGAACAATTTCGATAATTTCTTGTAGCGATTCCGGAAACGCTACGCCTTCGGGCAATTCTTCATAACTGGAGGCGTCGTTAGCGTACAGGCGGCGTGTTTGCTCGTCGGTATGAATGTTGGGAGTGGAGGATTTGAAAGATATATCCATAGGAGAAAGATATACCAATATTTGGGTGCCTTTGCAAAAAAATGCTTCAATGTTACGGAATACTTTTATGGCTACATAAAAGTGTTTTCGGCGCGTTTCAGGATCTCATCACCGATGGCAAGGCCGGCCGTTGCGGCGGGACTCGGGGCATTGAGTACATGAATTTCACGATCTGTAACCTCAAACTGGAAATCATCCAGGATTTCGCCATTTGGCTTTAGTGCCATGGCTCGCACGCCCGAGGGAGAGCGTTTGAGATGTTGGGGGCGAATGGAAGGAATGAGTTTTTGAAGTCCTTTAACAAAAGCTCTTTTGGAAAAGGATCGGTACCATTCGTCCAGTCCCATTTTCCAGTACTTTCGGGCCAGATTATAGAATCCGGAAAAATTGAGTGTCTCAATAGTTTCATTTAAGTCAAACGAAAGCTTATCATACCCTTCGCGTTTGAACGCAAAAACAGCATTAGGTCCGCATTCTACCGCACCGCGGACCATCTTGGTAAAGTGTACGCCCAGGAATGGAAAGGTTGGGTTGGGCATTGGATAAATCAATCCGTTAACAAAATGTTCGACTTCTGGCTTAAGCTCGTAGTACTCTCCCCGAAAGGGCACGATTTGTATATCCGGCTGCACGCCTGCAGACTCTGCAACGTGATCGCTGTATAAGCCGGCGCAATTGATTAAATATTTTCCGTGGTAAGTATCGGTCGTTGTCTTTACGGAAAGTCCGCTTCCAGTTTGATCAATATTAGTAACTTCTTGTCCACAAGCGACCCGGTTGCCGTTTTGTTCGATAAGTGATCGCAATTGTTTACAAACACCCACAAAATCTACAATACCAGAGCAGGGGACGTGAATAGCTTTCACACTGTTGGTTACGTAGGGTTCAATTTCGGTAACGTCCTGTGGATCGATTTTTTTGATGCCTTCGATTCCGTTTATTTGACCCGTTTCAAAAATAGTATTCAGGCGGGGAATATCATCTTCTTCGGTGGCTACGATTACTTTACCACAGATTTCATAATCGACATCGTATTGTTTACAAAAATCAACGAGTTGATGACGCCCGTCCACGCAGTTTTTCGCGCGATAGCTGTTGGGCTCATAGTAGATACCCGAGTGAATAACACCTGAATTGTTACCGGTCTGGTGAGCAGCAACGGTATCTTCTTTTTCGAGCACCAGAATATTTAAATCGGGGTAGGACTCCGAAATTTTATATGCTGTCGAAAGCCCGACGATGCCGGCTCCTACTATGATAAAATCGTATGTGGCCATGAGCTAAAGTTTGTTCATCCCTAAAATTAGTTGCCTAAAATACAAAAACACAGGCTGGGGATAAATAAAAAAGGCCATCTCAAATTTGTTGAGATGGCCTGCTGATAATGAGGTGTAATGATCAGTTTATATTTTCATTCTCGGGGATTGGAAATGAAACCCAAACATTATCATCGGGTCGATCAATAGGTAGTTCATCCAATCGGTCATATCGACGCATATCCACCCAGCGATGTCCTTCAAAGAAGAGTTCGTAACGACGCTGGTTGAGCATCTCATCGATAACTTCGGCCTGTCCACCGATACCTCGGCTAAAGTTTCCAAGTCCGGCAGCAGTGCGGATCACATTCAGATCGTTCTCAGCAGCATCCAGATCCCCGGCATTATTACGCTGTGCCAGTGCTTCGGCTCGTATTAACAGTAGCTCAGCATTGCGAATAATCGGCATGGGAGCGGTTTGTGTTTGATAAACAAACAATCCATAATCACTGCTTAGGTCATCAAGAGCTGCCGGTTCATCGCGGAGTTGTACTTTTTGATCGACTCGCAGATCGCCGGTTTCGGCATCTTCAACCCACGAGTTATGTGCGACCCAACTGTCGCCTGATCCCGCTTGCGGATCAGCAAAAACCTGGTTTAGCAAGTCGTTCGTAGCTGTTGAAAATAAGTGATAAGCTCCCAATCTCAGGTCTGCGGTTTCGTCAATAAACGATTCCGGCAGATAGCTTGTAAGAACGGCATTCCAATCTGGCTGTGGTCGATATACTTCAACGCGTGCACGTAGAGCACGGTTGAACTCCCTGAACGTTGCCGGTGTGTTTAATCCATCAAAACCACCCGATAGGTTAAAGGGAAATACCGCTCCCGCATTGGTCAGGTTTGTCGCGGCTTGATCCAGGAGATCAGCAATAATCTGATACGATTCTGCAGTATTTAGCAATTCGCCGGCATTAAAAATATCCGTTTCGAGTTGCTGACGAAGCCCATTTCCGTTTGTTTGCGTCAGAGCCATCAAATATTGATATGCTTTCATGGTTCTGGCATATCCAAGTACGCCGTTGAATTCTTCATCCGAAAAAACGCCTTCATTATTAAGTGTAGTAGCAGCCTGGATGGTAATGTTAGCGTTCCGAATGACCCGATAGAATGAGGCCCATGTTCGGGTGATATAGTATGATCCGGCATCAAGCTGTGCGTTACCTTTACCGAGTAAATCTCCGGTATTACGGGGTTCAGCAGAAAGGAAACGATACATTTCCCGACCTATCATTCCCATATTGATATGATAGATGCGCAGCTCGGTGCGGAGTCCGGATTCCGTTCCAACAGCCAGGGTATTAATATCTGCTCGCGAAGGATTGTCAAGAATACTCTGCAGTTCTGAGTTATTAGGATCGGGGCGATCGTCGATATCAACAATATCGCAACCGAAATTCCAGAACATCACAACAACGGTTAGCAGTGCAATTTTTGTAAATGCTTGTTTTGATAGTTTCATAATAAATACCTTCATGATTAAAAGTCGATCTTGAAGTGGAAATAATATTGTTTGGACGAGGGATAAGGCGCTACCTCGATGCCTTGCGCAATAGGTTGATTTCCAAAGTTGGAGGCCTCGGGATCATAACTGCGATACGGCGATACAGTAAAGAGATTGGTCGCTGACGCACCGAGTCGAATACCGCGTATGCCGCTGCTGAGGTTGGCCAGCCATGCGCTCGGTACGTTGTAATACAGTCCAATTTCTCGCAGCCGTAAGTAGGAAGCATCCTGAACAAATTGGTCGGTGCTGATACCCAGCAGACTTAGCCGTTTGATGCCGTTAGGGGTATCATTGGTAATTCCGGCTGCTTGATTCTGGTAATCGGCAAAGGTCAAGTCCGTATCATCGTAATCAGGTGTTGTTCCGTTGAGATCGAACAGCAACTCCGTGAGATTGATCATGTCGCCGCCCTGTTTCCAGTGAAGTAGGAATGAAAAGTCGACATTTCTGAAGATTTTGAACTCATTCTGCATCGACATCTGGAAGTCGGGTTCCCCGTCGCCGAGTTTCTTCGTTAGGATAGTGGGATTACCGTTTCCATCGGTGACAAGGTTTCCATTACCGTCGACTTCGGGATCAAGGCCTACGATTTGAGTAGCTGATTTTCCCTCTTCGATTCGATAAACACCCAATGAGGTACCGAAACCGCCCACATCAAAAGCAGGCACTGGCAGATCAGTTACTTTGGAGACATTTTTCCAAAAGTTGATGTTCGCGTTCCAATTAAAGTTTCGTCTGTTTACAGGCAACAGGTTTAAACTTACCTCAACACCTCTATTTCTCATTTTACCGGCATTGAAACTTTCGAAACTGAACCCTGTTGATGGTTCCAGCTCGCGCTGCAAAAGCATGTCTTCAATCTGTTTTTGATAGACCGTGAGCTCGAGTGATGCGAGTCCATCTTTGACGGATATGTCAAAACCAGCTTCGATCTCTTTCTGGCGTTCGGGTTTGATATCGTCCACTCCACGGATATTGGTCAGCAGAACGCCTCCCAATCCACCAGTATTGGATGGTGCAAGGGATGTAAATTTTGCTCCAAACGTGGAGAGGTTACCGGTTTGCCCATAAGCAACACGGAACTTGAGATTGTCAATGGCATTGACCGACCAGAAATTTTCATTGGTAATATTCCATGCCATTGAGGCTTTTGGATACAGATATATTTTGTTCACGTCACCGTTTCGATCGGATTTATCCCCGCGTAATCCCACAGTTGCGATATAAGTATCAGCATAGTTCACCTCTTCCTGGAGGAAGAACCCGCGGTCGCGTTGAAATATTTTGGTCTGATCTACCCGCACAGATACGGCCTGATCCACATTGGTCTGTGTGCCCAACACTCCATTTGATACATTTAGAACTCGATTCTGGTCATTATTGAAGGAAGTGTATCCGGCCTGTGAAACAAATGAAAGTCGGTCACTTGCCGTAAAATTATGAACCAGTAGTGCTGAGGTGTTAGTATTTAAGTTATTGGTGTTGGTCTCGATCAGGGTACCGGGTGCTCCACTGGCTTGTTCAAACTGTAATTCGCTGGGAAATACGAGCTTGTTATTTTGACTGAAGTGATCCACACCGCCCGTAAACCTGAAGTTTAACGCATGTTTTGATTGCTGTATGATGCTATAATCTACCTCAACCGATGTTAACACTCTATTTACGAATTCACCGTTTGAAAACAGATCGCGTGTTTGTAATTGGTTGGCTGAGTTAAACGGATGGTTGGGGTATATTCTGTTGGCATCGGGACGTAAATCAATAAAGTTAGGGGTAGCTACCATCGATACGCCAAAAGTGGTACCTGTATTGTCGTTATTAGTCAATCCACGGCGCGATTCTGAGTGGATATAATTTGAGGATACTTTTATTGTGAGATCATCGGTAAAGCGGTGATCAATATTTGCCCGTATCGACTGCTTCTCATATCCTGTGGTTGGAATAATACCTTCATCGTCCTGTAAGCTTCCGCTCACATAAAAGCTGGTAGATGCATTGCCGAAGCTGCTGCTTATTTGAGTACGGGCAAGCATTCCTTCTTGTCCATACATAAGTTCTTCGTAATCAAGGAATCGACCGGCACTTTGGGCGTCGTTAAAGAGGTCCAGTCCGGTTGATCCAAACGACGACTCAGCAGTTTCGGCGGTAAAATTACGCGATCCCAACTTTTTGATAATAGTGTTAAAACCCACCGATTGCGAAACACTGAATTGAGGCTGGCCACCGCTGCCGCGTTTGGTCTTTATGATAACCACCCCACTGGAGGCTCGTTGTCCATAAATGGCTGCAGCTGAGGCTCCTTTTAATATTTCAATGCTTGCAATTTCATCTGGATTGAGATCAGCTATTCGATTTACGGGATTATCTTGATTGGAGGCACTACCGCCGGCCGCGGCCGCTGTTACGGCATTAGATCCATTTGGAATAGCATCGTTATTAAGGTAAATGCCATCTATAATATATAATGGCTCCGAAGATCCGTTAATCGTTGTAACACCGCGTAGTTTCATCGAAATACC
>CAYNKF010000096.1:0-7903 GCA_964397705.1 uncultured Balneolaceae bacterium
TACCTTCGCTACGCCCTGTATTCGCTCAATACGTTGTTTAAGATTACGATCAAGTAACTCATAAGCGTTGGACAGGTCTCTCTCACTGGAAATCCGCAGGTTCATCATCGGATTATCTTGTGCGGAGAATTTATTAATGGTAAAGCGTTCTAAATCATCCGGAAGTTGATTCCGAATACCATCTATTTTCTCCTTTAACTCCATTGCTTTCAGGCTAATGTCTGATCCCATTTTAAACTGCACAAAGATCCCGGCCTGATTTTCACTGGAGTTTGAGCTTATTCGCTCGATACCGCTGATGGTGGCAATAGCCTCTTCAATGGGACGCGTAATATTGCGATCCACTTCTTCGGGAGTCGAATTTTGATAGGGAACACTAATATATGCTCCGGGAAAGGAGATGTCTGGAAAATATTCCAGCGGTACCATACGGCTTGCAATGATCCCGATGATTACGAAGCTGATAAAAATCATCATTGTAGTTACCGGCCGTCTTAACGAAAGATCAGTAAATTTCATAAGAGCAGTTCCTCCGTTTTAGTTATTTGATTGTTCTATTGCCGGTTGTTTCTTGTAGACTTTGCGATCCATAATAGCGTACATTGTGGGGATCACAATAAGGGTCAGCATGGTCGATATGATGAGTCCTGCAATAACCGTGATTGCCATGGGTGCTCTTAACTCGGCGCCATCCCCAAATCCTATAGCTAACGGTAGAAGTCCCAGCGTGGTTGTTAGCGTTGTCATAATAATAGGGCGAAGTCGTGATTTACCTCCTTCAAGGATAGCCTTTATTTTGTTCATTCCACGCTCACGGTATTGATTGATCAGATCTATGAGTACAATAGCATTATTTACTACAATACCGGCCAGCAAAATTAACCCGATAAATACGACAACGCTTATCGTGGATCCCGTAATCCATAAACCAAGGATCGCACCCACCAATGCAAGCGGAATAGTAAATAGGATAATAAAGGGGTGAAGCAGCGACTCAAATTGCGAGGCCATTACCAGGTAGACCAAGAATACAGCCAGTGAAAGGGCAAAAAGGAGTGATCGGAATGAATCTGCCATCTCCTCATTTTGACCGGTTATTTGTGCCTGAATACCCGTTGGAATTGTGGTTTCATCGATAATAGTACGAATTACATCCGCAGCTGTAGCAAGGTCGCCGTAATTTAAATTTGCTGATACGATTGCAACGCGTTGTTGTGCTGCTCTTCGAATTTCACTCGGTCCCGTGTCTACCTGTACATTGGCAATACTTGACAACGGAACGGGGGATTCACTGTTGGGATTGATAATGATATTTTGAATATCCTCGATTGAAGAACGATCCTGTTTTTTAGCACGGACCAGAACATCAATTTTTCGATCTCTCCACGAATACCGGGTAGCAACATCCCCTCGTACTTTACTCACAATGAGATCAGCAACCTCATGGACTTGTAGGCCAAGTGATGCAGCCTTGGGACGATCAAAGGTAATCTGAATTTCCGGACTTCCTTGTTCCATGGTCGACTTTACGTCTGCAAAACGTCCATCAGAGGACATTTTTTCAAGAATATTATCACTAACCTTTTTCAAGTTGTCCAAGTTATAACCGGATATTTCTACCTCAACCGGAGTTTTAAACGTAAACAGGGCCGGTCGGGAAAACTTGTAATTTAGGCCCGGGATACGTTGTAAATCGGTACGTAGCTCATCCATAGTACTTTCCTCCAAGGCTCGTCCCGCACCGCTGGCTAACGTAACATTCAGTTCACCCCAGTTTTCGCCCCCTTGATTGGGATTAGCGTCCATCTGATTACCGGTACCCGCGACAGCGAAGGTGGTTCGAATGGGATCAATATCACCAGCTGCCTGCTGAACATTTTGCATGGCTCGGTCGGTTTGTTCGATAGGCGTACCCGGCGGAAGATTAAACTCTACATTAAATTCTCCTTGTGAAAGGGAGGGTATAAGTTCCATTCCCAGCTGCGGTACTAACATTAATGAGCCCATAAGGCTCAAAAATGCAAAGGCAATTACTGCAAAACGGTGTCGCAATGACCAACGCAAAACAGCAGGGTATTTATCTTCCATTGAATCAAACCATTTTTCAAAAGCATTTAACATAGGGTTCAAAACAAACATGGCTCCGCTGCTGATAACGCTGACGACTTTAGATCCACCTTTAATGATATAGCTTGGGATGGTTTCAAAAATGAAGATCCGGGTAGTCCGCATCCAACTGCCTACTTTTGTTTTAGGTTCTTTCAGTTCTGGCTTTTCAATTTTTGATTTTTCTCGTCCCGCCAGGGATGAAAGCATTGGAATCAAGGTGATTGCGACAACTAAGGAAGCAAGTAACGAGAACGTTACTGTCAGCGCCTGATCACGAAAAAGCTGTCCCGCAATACCATGGACAAAGACAAGCGGAAAGAATACGGCGATAGTTGTAAGGGTAGAAGCAACTACAGCCATACCTACTTCACCCGCGCCATCACTGGCCGCTTGTAGAGGGTTTTTGCCCATTTCTCGATGACGTGCAATATTTTCAAGCACCACAATTGAGTTGTCTACCAGTAACCCAATACCTAGTGCTATACCGCCCAATGACATAATATTCAGGGTGATATCATTGCCGTACATCAGGTTAAAAGTGGCGATGACTGATACGGGTATCGATAAAGAAATTATAACGGTTGCCCAAAGGTTGCGAAGAAACAGATACAGAATAATGATGGCTAAAATACCGCCAATAATTCCCGCATCAACGACTTCACTCACCGCAGATGAAATAAACGTGGATTGATCAAAAACCTTTGTCATTGCCATGCCATCAGGCAGACGCTCGGAGAGGTTTTCCATCTGCGCTTCTACATTACTGGCCACATTCACCGTATTGGCATCACCCTCTTTGTAAATAGCTATTTCTACGGCTTCCTGACCATTAAGTCGGGTAATGGCTTCCCTTTCTTTGTAACCCTGGTTGATCTCAGCAAGGTCTTTTAAATAAACGGGATTACCACCCTGACTACTAATGACTACATTTTTAATGTTATTTACAGATTGAAACTGATTAAGTGTCCGCACCAGATATTGTTGCGTGCCTTCCTCCAAACGACCGCCCGAAAGATTTACATTTTCAGCCCCGAGCACCTGCGTAATTTGATCGATTGAAAGTCCAAGATGGGATAATCGATCCTGATTTACAGCCACTTCGATTTCCTCCTCCAGACCACCACTAATTTTAATAGAGGCGACGCCCAATGCAGATTGAAGATCCTTCTTTATCTGTTCATCAGCGTATCTCCGCAATTGCTTGAGTTTACTGATATGTGAAGCTGATTCTTCTCCTTGATAACTGGCATAATCGACGTTTTGAGACTGATCTGATTTTTTGTCTTCTATGTAAAATGCATACCGCATGATGGGATCCAGGGAGGGATCAAAGCGTAAAATTACCGGACGGTCTACTTCCAACGGAAGCTGAAGGGCATCAAGCTTTTCGCGAACATCAATACTGGCAAAATCCATATCAGTACCCCAGGCAAATTCCAGTGTAACGTCGGACTGTCCGGATCGAGAAATAGAGCGCACCTGCTGTACATTCTTTACAACTCCCAACGCTTCCTCAATAGGCTTGCTCACCAAGTTTTCGACTTCTGCGGGAGCTGCCCCTTCAAAATCAGTTCGGACGGTCAGCGTAGGGTAGCTGAGTTCCGGCAGGAGGTTGATATTCAACCGGCTGAGTGAAACCATCCCAAAAAGGATAATGCCGATGGTAAACATTGCAATGGTTACCTTGCGTCTGATGGAAAAGTCAATCAATTTCATAGCGAATCCCTGTTAGATAATGATAAGCTGCTGTTTGTTATAAGGATACAATTTCGACCAAAGCGCTGTCTTGAAGACTGCTTTGCCCTATGGTTACCACCGTATCGGATGGAGCCAATCCCTCGAGCACTTCAATATTATCTCCATTGGAATAACCGGTGTTTATATTTTGGCGGTAAGCCATGCTATTCTTGATAACATACACGCTGCTCATTCCATCCTCTTCAATAACAGAATTTTTGGGAATCATAAGAGCGTTTTGATGGGTGTCGTAAACAATACGTACACGACCGAACATCCCGGGTCTTAATTGCTTGGATTCATCTTGGATAGAAACAGTAACTTCAAAAGTTCCTGTTTGGGGGTCTACCGTTGGACTTACGCGCAGTACTTTTCCTTCAAAGGTTTTACCTTTAATAGCATCCACCTGAAGCAGAGCTTGCTGATCTTTCTGAATTTTTGACATTTCATGTTCCGGGACTTTAAGAACGGCTAGTATGGGATCAAAATCGGTAACCTCAAACACTTCTTGGTCAGTGTTAATCATATTACCAACTTTAATAAGCCGGTCAGAGATAACACCACTGATAGGGGCCCGAATTTTTGAGTTCTTAATCTTCAATTGGGCCAATTGGTATTCTGATTTCTGAGCTTGATACTCATACTTGGCGTTTTCAAATTCCTGGGCACTAATAAGATTTTTATTGAAGAGCTCTTCTTTTCTGTTAAGCTCATTTTTCAGTCGGTCCATCGTAGCTTTAGCTCTCTCAGCTTCTAATGCTAACTGTTCATCTTCCAGTTGAGCAAGTACTTCATCTGCATTTACAAAATCACCTTCCTCGACCCTAATTTCTGTAACCATCCCCCGGACTTTGGATACTACCGTAGATTTATTCTCAGCTTCGAGTGTAGCTGTGCTTGAGTAATAAGCTGAAATATCGCCGTTTGTTGCCTTGGCAATTTCAACCGGAATAGCAGAAGTGGAGTCTTCGTCACTTACGTTTTTTGACTGTGATTCAGAACTGCAAGAACTGAGAGCGATTGACAGACAAAATAACGACCCTAAAAGAACCCAGTTTATTAACGTCTTCATGTATTTTTCTGATTTTGAAAGTTTTTCAATTAAGAACTATCTGTTTTGCATTACGGATAGATCAGAAAAAAAGTTACGAAGTTTTTTTATTAGGAAACGAAACCTGTTAAAAAGGGGATAAAAAAAAGGCTGCATAAATATTCATTATGCAGCCTTGGGGACAGGAATACTCAGGGTTTATTGTTGAGTAAACATTTCGGGATGTTTCGTATGAAAATCAGTTGCCTGTTGATATTCCTGGGCAACTTCTAAAATTAGACCCTCATCAAAAAGATCGCCGATAAAGGTAATGCTTGTGGGTTGGCCTTCATCTGTAAACCCATTGGGAACAATAACAGAAGGATGGCCCGTCAAATTAGTTAACAAGAGGTTGTTGCTCCCGAAAGTGGGAGATACGTACATATCTACTTGCTGCATTACCGAATCCATCTTTTGAATGAGCACCTGCCGGGCGCGGTTTGCTTGAATATATTCCACAGCCGGGATGAAACGGGCAGATCGAAACAAGTTGGGCCATGCCGACTTTCCTTGTCGAACCATCTTATCATCCTGGTTACTAAGGGTCAGCTGGTCAAAAGCGGCTGCTCCTTCTGCTGTTAAAATAAAACTGAGATCGGAGACGGGATAATCCGGCAACTCAATGGGAACGAGGTCTGCACCAAGATCTTCCAGTTTTGCCAGTGTGAGACTGTCTCGTTGGCTGTTTTCATAATCACTGTTAAATGCAGATTCCAGATATCCGATCTTGAGATCAGTAATATTAATATCTGATTTATATATGAAGGGAAGGTTATATACCGATTGATCTTTTCCATCTGGACCATGGATAGCTTCAAAAACGAGAGCAGCATCCTTTACAGAGCGAGTGATGGGACCAACTTTGTCCATACTCCAGCTCAGAGCCATAGCTCCGTGCCGGCTAACGCGTCCAAAGGTAGGTCGCAACCCTGTTGTTCCAGTTCTGTTTGATGGAGAAATAATAGATCCCCAGGTCTCGGTTCCAATAGCAAAGGGGAAGAGCCCGGCTGATGTACCTGCTGCTGAACCTGCTGATGAGCCACTGGATCCCTGTTCCAAATTCCACGGATTCTTGGTTTTGCCATCAAACCAAACGTCTCCATAGGCCAGGGCCCCGAGGGTTGTTTTTGCAATTAAAACTGCACCTGCTTCTTCCAATTTTTTAGCAACTGTTGCTGTTTCATTGATTTGTTGGTCTTTATAAGGAGTGGCACCCCAGGTAGTTTTGTATCCTTTTACAGCAAAAAGATCTTTAAGTCCATAGGGGATGCCATGCAAAGGCCCACGATAGTTTCCATTTGCAAGCTCTTGATCCATCTTTTTTGCTTGTCTCAAAGCCATTTCTTCAGTGACAGTAACGATAGCTTCAAGCGTATCGTTGTATTGGTTGATACGATCGAGAAAGAATTTTGTGAGTTCAACAGAAGATATTTTCTGTTCTTTAATCAATGATGCAAGTTCTTCAACGGTATAAAAAGCAAGATCAGATCGATTATCTGGAAGGGTTACATTGTCGGATAAATTCCAACTGTTGGGTTGCTCCACCTTACTAATCATTTTTCCCGGCGGAATGGGATTAAAGTTGAGGGCCGGAGCAATGCTATTCTCTAATTTAAGATTACGGATGTTTTGGTAGGACTCTCTATTGCCTTCAAGTTCTGTAATCATAGAGTCACGTTCTGCTTGGGTAAAGTCGATTCCGATTAATTTCGAGGCTTCGGAAATAACCTGTGGCGTAATATCATCATCTAAAAAATGAGCGGATGTGAAAGCTAGTACAAATCCAAGAAATAAGCCTAATGAGAGCGTACCTAATCGTTTGATCATAGTAGTTTTTAGATTAGTGAAAAGTTAGATATAGTAATATAAAAGAGTGATGTGGAAATGGAAGCAATATTACATGCTTTAATCTTTTTGAGATAAGCTCATCAGCGGAATTATTCTAAATTGGCTTCTCAATACTAATACCGTTATTATCATGAGCAGCAATTAATTTTTACTTACTGATTCAATATAGGTCTGTATTTCGTTTGAGATACAGTTAAAACGGGAATCCGGTGCTCTCATATATTTTTGGGAAATTCCGGAGCAGTCCCCGCTGCTGTAAGCTCCAACAGCTTTTGATCCTTCATCAACCACTGTCCTGATAATTTTTGGGGCGGGAAGGTTGTCGAGAGTGGAGTAAGCCAGAAGACCTGCCGGTATTGATGACGGAAACAAGCTTTCGGGAGAAAAGCTAAATCCATGAAAAGAATATGCTTACGCTTTTTTTGTAGAACCATACTTTTTTTGGGATGGTTTGTATCATGCTTTCTGATAGGTGGGTGTGCACCAGAAAAAGATGCCGATCCGGAATCTTATTCTAAAAGTGTTATGCAGGTCCAATTTGCTGATTCTGTGCATGCAGAATATGCAGAGGGATTCCAGATCAAGTATCACGAGAATTATAAACTACTAGAGATTCTAAAACCTTTTCAGGATCAGGTAGATACACTACGGTATTCGTTGGTCCCTCGTGACATAGCTGATAAAGTTGAGGTTGAAAACACGACGGAAATACCCATACCCATAACCAGCCTGTTGACTACTTCTACGACCCATATTGGATTGGCTGAAATGCTTGATGCTACTGGGATTATTATTGGGATGGCAGGGGCGAAATACGTTTATAGCAAAGATATTCGGAAAAGGTTGGAGGAAGGCAAAATGGTAAGCCTGCCGCACGGAGAACTAAATAAGGAAAAGATAATGGCGATGGATCCCGATTTGATGATGATCTCCGGCGGACAGTCCTCCCAGTTCGATAACGTAAGGATCTTGATGGATTCCGATATTGATGTGATGGTTAACTCGGAGTGGTTGGAAACAACACCGCTCGGAAAGGCAGAATGGGTTAAAGTACTGGGTGCACTATTAAATAAGGAGCGGCTGGCCAATGAGAAGTTTAATAGGGTTGCTAAAGAATAT
>CAYNKF010000097.1:0-7888 GCA_964397705.1 uncultured Balneolaceae bacterium
CTATTATCTTTTTAGGTACCAGCCTCATAAGTACCTGTCCGCTGTATATGCCGTTTGGTATCTCTACCAGGAAAGGTGAATAAATTTTACATTTAACTTACCGTTTCTACTTTAAGGCGACCTGCAATGGTCGCCTTTTTTATTCTATCGCCCTATCCCTTTAAGACATAAGCCGGCCCGAATCAAATTGCCCTACAATCTTACCAAAAAATCTCTTACACTGTTTATTTGTAGCGTAACGCAAACTATTTGGAGCTATGGCAACTAATGACCAAAGTATCACACTTTCCCCCCTTAAGATAACGGTCATTTACCTAATCGTAGCCGGAATTTGGATTGCCTTTACCGACCGATTACTTGAATCATTGGTTACCGACGCCCATGCCCTGTCCATTCTGCAAACCTATAAAGGTTGGTTTTACGTTTTACTTACCGGTGCCGGCTTATATTGGCTGATTAAAAAACACGAGCAGCAGCTTCAAACAAAAGAAATTCAACTCGAAAATTTACTGGGCGAAGTCCAATCCGAAAAAGAGCTCAAAGATGTATTATTTGAACGCATACCCATTCTTATTACTATTTATGATCCTGACCTCGAGACCTTTGAAGTAAATAAGGAATTTGAAAAAGTAACCGGCTGGACAAACCAAGAAATCAAAGATGGGGATATTGACCTATTGAAAGCGGTTTATCCGGATTTAGAAACACGAAAGGAAGCAGCAGCGTTTATGAACAATCCGGGAGTTGGCTGGGAAGAATTTGATGTAACGACCAAAAACGGGGAGAAGATTCCAACAAGCTGGACGGATATACGCCTTACCGATAACACTTCGGTGGGCATAGGTATTGACATGACTGACATTAAGGCTTCACAGGCAAAAATAAGAGAGTCCAGAGAGTTGTTAAAGAAAGTTTTCGAAAGCCTGGAATCTAGTCTGATTATTCTTGACTACGAAAGCCGTACCATTGTGGATTGCAATAAAAGCACCGAAGACCTCTTTGGATATACCAAAGAAGAGCTTGAGGGGAGCTCTACCCGAATGCTCCACATCAGTGATAAAAGATTTGAGGAGTTTAATGAGATAGGAAAAGATTCTCTTGCAGAGAAAGGAGCATTCCAAACTGAATTTCAGATGCAGCGTAAAGACGGGACTATTTTTCACTCCGATCATACCGTAACGCTGGTTTATGATGAGGAAGGAGAAATTGATAAAGTCGTAAGTGTCATACGAGATATCACGGATCAAAAGTTATACGAACAGAAACTAAAAAAACGACAAGAACGACTACAGCGGTCGCAGAAAATTGGCCAAATTGGGGATTGGGAATTTAATATTGAAACTGAAGAAATTACGTGGTCTGACACCATGTATGAAATCTATGAGCGTGACTCGGAATTAGGTCCGCCCCCTTTCGAAATCCTTATGGAACACTTTCACGGGTCATCCTCAGATAATTATCGCCAAATTGTACAGCAGGCTATTGAGAACAATCATTCATATGATATTGATATTGAATTAACAACGGAAAAAGAAAATCACAAATATATACGGACAATTGGTATACCCATAAGAAATGAGAAACAAGAAGTCACAAAATTATTAGGTATTGCACAAGATATTACGGAGCGGAAAAAGTCGGAAAAAGAGCTTCAAGAACGGAAATATTTCATTGAAAAAACGATTCAGAATTTACCCATTGGCGTAGCGGTCAATACTATTGATGATGGAAAAGTCACATTAATTAATAACAGGTTTACGGAAATTTACGGCTGGCCTCAAAAAACATTAAAAAAATTCGAGTCTTTCTTTAAGAAAGTATACCCTGACAAGGAATATAGAAAACAGATATTTGATATGATTAATGCCGATATTGCTTCAGGAAATCCAGACCAAATGCAATGGAAAGGCATACGAGTTACTACACAAGAAGGGAAAGAGCGAATAGTAAATGCTAAAAACATTCCCCTTTATGATCAGAACTTAATGATCTCTACGGTAGTTGATGTTACTGAGCAAAAAGAACTTGAACATCAACTACGAGAATCGGAGGAGAAGTATCGGCATTTGTTTAAGAACAATCCCGAACCTATGTGGATTTATGATCCCGAAACCCTGGAATTTATAGAGGTAAATGAAGCAGCCATTAATCATTATGGTTATTCCGAAAAGGAATTCATGAATATGACATTGCTTGATATCCGGCCCGAGGAAGACGCCGAGACATTGAAAGAAAATGTAAAACAAAATAAGGGGACGACTGCATACTCAGAGGAATGGGTCCATCTAACAAAAGATGGTACCAAAATAGATGTAGAACTCTCGGCATCAGATGTCCAATATGACCAAGGAAAAACTTATCGTCTGGTGCTAATCAATGACATCACCGAACAAAAACGAATACAGGAAAGAATTATACAATCGGTTATTGAGGGCGAAGATCGAGAGCGCAAACGTATTGCTCATGAGTTACACGACGGGCTTGGGCAGTACCTGGTAGCGGCTAGCATGAATCTGCAATCGGCCAAAACCGATATTGAAAAATTAAATAAAAAACGACAAACCCAGTTTGAAACCGGAATATCGCTTCTTAAAAGTGCTCTTTCCGAAACCCGAAGTATTGCATATAACTTAATGCCCAAAGCGATTTCAGATTACGGACTTATCCCTGCACTTGAAAATCTCATTAATGACTTCAGAAAGAGTACCAATATCAAATTTCGGTTTACTCATAACTGCGATCAGCTGCAACTGAACAATCAGGCTGAAATTAACATCTTTCGTATTTTACAGGAAACTATTACCAATGCCATTCGTCACGCCGAATGCACGAAAGTAGACATTACATTGCACCTTAGAAATGAAACACTTACAATAGAGATTCAAGACAATGGAATTGGGGCCCAACTAGATGATCAAGATGAACAAAAAGGCTTGGGATTGCGGAGCATAAAGACAAGAGTAAGCAGCCTAAAAGGATCCCTTAATATTGATTCTGACCCCGGCAAAGGGATGCAAACTACCATTACTATCCCACAAGTTAACAATCTGAAATCTACCAATACGGATCATGGCTAATATCAAAATATTGTTAGTGGACGATCATGATATTGTCCGCGACGGGATTCGGATGTTGCTGGAGGACGAAGTAGGCTTTGGGATCACAGCAGAAGCAGAAAACGGAGAGGAGGCAATTAAGGTCTGCAAAGAACATGATATCGATTTGATTATCATGGATATTAGCATGCCAAAGATGGATGGCATTAAGGCCACCGAAAAGATTAAAGAATCGTATCCCGAAATTAAAGTTTTGGCGCTAACTATGATGGATGAGGATCAGCATATTCGGCAGATGATTGAAGCCGGTGCCTCAGGCTATATCCTCAAGAGTTCCGACAAAATTGAGCTGGTCGATGCCATTACTAAAATTTTAGAAGGCAAGCACTATTTCAGTAATGATGCCACCCAAAGTGTTATGATGGATCTTGTAAAAGGCACTGCCGAAAAAGACGAAACAGATCCCGGTAACATTACCGACCGCGAGAAAGAAGTGCTCGAGCTGATTGTACAACAGCATACCAATCAAGAGATTGCAGAGGAGTTATATATAAGCACCCGCACCGTAGATGCCCACCGGCGAAACCTGCTGCAAAAAACAGGTGCCAAAAATACAGCCGGTCTTGTCACCTATGCCATCAAACATGACCTGGTAGATATCGAATAAATCTGCGATCTTCTCAATGGCTGACTCGCACATCCAGTTTCCCAATCTCTTCCCAAACAAGCATAATTTTTTAGACCTATAGGCTTTTTCACCTACTTGGAAAATAGGTGTTTAAAGCTATATCCAACCTGTGTTTAAAATAGTAGGTTCGAATATATCATCTCAATAACTCATCGGCATGCATATACTACTCGTTGGCAAAACGTCTTCTATAACCACTACTATACACACGATGCTCCGGTCAGACGATGAATGGTCGGCACAGCTACATTCAGATTTGGATAACTTTAGTACATTCAACGAAGAAAAATCTGATTTCGACCTTCTAATTGCTAATTTAGAGGATTTTAGACGAACCTCAACAAAAGTGGTTTCTCAAATCCGAAGCTATTTCCCCGACACTCCATTGCTAGTCGTCCATTCATATCTTAACAATCTACTCATACAGCCACTGATTGAAGCCGGAGCCACCGGATACATTAATAACAATGTATCAGACAGTAAGCTGATTGAAGCTGTACAAAAAGTCGCTTCAGGAAATGAGTGCATCATAGCAGAAAATACCTAATACCTAATACGCTTTTTGCGGTACAAAAAAGTTAGGCTTTTCAGCTGTTTTTCGGTACTCCCCAAATGATGATTTTTATGATCTCATAATCATCAACCCAAAGGACCATGACAAATTCAAGTTTTTCCGATATCAATTTAGACGCCACCTTTCTCGATAACCTGCTCGCCCATGTGGCAGTCATTGATGCCGACGGGATCATTGTAGATTATAATAAGGCCTGGAAAGATTTTAGTGATAAATCAGCTCTTATCAAACGCGCTGATACCGGCGTAAATTATTTTAACGTCCTGCAGCACGCTATCGAGATGGGCGACGACTATGCGCTCAAATTTTTATTGGGATTAAGGAAAGTCCTAAATGAGGATAAAACATCTTTCACACTTGCCTATCCGCTAAAAACGGATACTAATTCTTTTTGGTTTAACTTAACTATCCGCCCTTGTAGCCATGATAATTCGCATTTTTTGATGATGCACGAGGACATTACGGCCTCGATGAAAGCAAAATATGAAAAACAGGAAAGTGAGGATCGGTTCGAGGTAAAATTTAAGCAAAGTATTGACGGAATTTTTATCACTGATGCCAACGGTAATATTTTAGAAGCAAACCAAACGGCCAGCAATATTTTGGGATGGGATCAGGAAGAGCTTGTCCAACTTTCGCTTGATTCGATTATCAATATTGAAGATCCAAAGTATAAAGAAGCTGTTAAACAGCAAGAAAAATCGGGCACTTATTCGCTGGAGCTTGAATTAATTACTAAGAAAGGCAATACCATCCCTACAGAAACAACCTCGCGTACCTATCGCAACCCTGATGGCAAATTACGATATATTATTTCCTTCCATGATGTCAGTCGGCGGATGGAAATTCAACAGGATCTTATCAAAACAAAAAACTTTACAGATAGTGCGCTTGAAAGTATCCCCGGGGCCTTCTTTGTGGTAAACCGCGAAGGACAATTCGTCCGATGGAACGACAATATGATCACCCGCCTCGGCTACACCGAAGAAGAACTAACTAGTACAAATATACTCGAATTTGTAGTAGAAGATTATCAGAAAGATGCTATCAAACAGTTTAAAAACTGCATAAATGGAGAAGAACTATCCATTGAAACAAAAGTCTATAATAAAAGTGGGGAAATCCGAGATTATTACATCGGGGCAAAAAGATTCGTTCAAGACGGAAAAGTATACATTGCGGGTGCAGCTTTAGACAGAACGAAAGAGAAAAGAATAGAACGCCAAAACCGTAGGAATCAAATGATGCTGGAACAGCTCTTTGACAATTCTCCTGTGGGCATCACTATAATCGATAATAACAACAACATCCAAAAAATTAATGACAGTTTTGAAGATATTTTTGGATATACCAAAGATGAAGCCGTTGGAAAAAATATAAATACACTGTTGGCTCCCAAAGAAAAACAGAATCAGGCACAAGCAATTTCTGAGGCTACCCGAAACGGAGAAAGCCTGCAAACAGAGACTATTCGCATTAATAAAAATGGAGAAGAAGTTCCGGTTTTAATCGGTAGCATTCCAGTTGAATTGGAGAATGAGATTATTGCCATCTATGGCATGTATGTAGACGTATCGACGCAGCACAATTATCAAGAAAAAATAAAAGATACCTTACAAGAAAAGGAAGCCCTTCTCTCGGAACTGCACCACCGGGTCAAAAATAACCTGGCACTTATTACCAGCCTTGTAGAACTCCAGCTTTTTGAGGCTGATGATGGCACCATGAAAGAGGAACTGCAAAATATTAAGAACCGTATCATGACCATCGCCTCTATTCATGAGGTGCTATATCAAAACGGGAGTTTAACGAGTATTCCCTTTACAAACTTCCTGCAAGAATTGCTCGATACTCGTATGATTCAAAACCAGCGGGATATCAAAAACACGCAAATTAACATTCCTACAGAAGCACTCTCCCTAAATATTAACCAATCTATCCCCAGTGGACTATTATTGAATGAAATTCTTTCACTGATATTCAACTTTACCGATAAAGATAAGCAGTCATCCATTGACATTCAGTTGCGGCAATACGGTAAACAGGTACACCTCATTATTGAAGGTGAACAAATGATCAACTGCCCCAACGAAGCAAAAAGCAGCAATTGTCTACACAACATTTTAATAAAAACGTTGGCCAAGCAGCTGGGAGGAACGCTGATTTGGCCGAATCCCAAAAGTGATTGGCAAAAATTCGAGTTCTTTTTTACCAAAGAAAATGGGTCCAGCCCGGCAAGTAAATACCTCGAAGTAGCAGAATAATTCGGTAGGCAAATCTTATTCAAATTAAAAGGGCAACTGCCATAAGGAGTTGTCCTTTTTTTAATTGCAACATTTTAATCTCTCAAAACAAATTTTTACACCTCTCTCGGACAGATCATTTGCTTATGTTCAAAATCTCTTACATTATTCCATTCCGTTAGAAAAACTGCTTTACTATTCATTCATCAACATAAAGCAACATTTCAGTTCGTTTCAATGAATCAAAAATCACTCTTATGAAGAAATTATTATTAAGTCTTGGATTAGTATGTGTCATCTTTATTAGCTCCGTGCAGGCGCAATCAGATGAACCTTTTGCCCGCTTTCCTGCTATCAGTCCCGATGGCTCTACGATCGCATTTTCCTATCAAGGCGATATTTGGACTGTACCCGCTGAAGGAGGACGCGCTTGGCGACTGACGTTACACGAAGCATATGAAGCCTATCCCAAATGGAGTCCTGGGGGAACTCAGATTGCCTTCACCAGCGATCGTCACGGAAACGATGATGTGTTTGTGATGGACGAAAACGGCAGTAAAATCAAACGGCTTACCTATCATTCTACCAATGATGAACTTACCGGATGGACGCCCGGCAACAGCGTTATTTTTACCACCAGTCGTTTATTTAATCAGGTAGAGTGGGAGCCGGAAATCCATACCGTAGGAGCTGAAGGCGGCACCCCCGATCGCTTATTTGATTCTTTTGGAATGATGGCTGAGATGAGCCCCGACGGACGGTTTTTAGTATTTGTCCGAGGCTATAATCGGGAATTTCGAAAGCGATATCGCGGATCAGCCAATAAAGATATTTGGCTTTATGATCTGGAAAACGAAAGCTATCACCAGCTTACTGATTTTAAGGGAAATGACATGTATCCCACCTTCACCGATAGTCGAACTATTTACTTCTTGAGTGAAAGAAACGGAGCGCATAATATCCACAAAGTTAAAATAAATGATGACGCCAGTCCGGATTATTCTCCCATCGCGATAACTGAGTTTAAAGATGATGGCATTCGCTATTTTGATATTGACGATCAAGAACAGCACATTGTTTACGAACGTAAAACAGGTCTTTTTACACTTGATCCCCAGGAAGGGGAAAGCCAGCGCTTGAATCTGGATGTGACGCAGGATCAGCGGTTTTATAATATCGAGCAGAAAACCTTTACCCAAGATGCCCAGGAATTTGCCGTATCACCCAGCGGCGACTGGCTGGCCTTCGTCATCGAAGGGGAAATTTTTGTCAAGCATAACGATCCGTCCAAACAGCGTTCGGTGAAAGTTACCGATCATTCTTATCG
>CAYNKF010000098.1:0-7874 GCA_964397705.1 uncultured Balneolaceae bacterium
TAAAATAATGATGAAGACGCCTGAAAATAGGGCATAAATAGGCAAAATCAAAGTAAGTGATGGGACTTATTGACAAATGTCGAGATATGCCCGTAAATCAAATTTATCCCTCTAATAGCAGTCTTCCTAAAGTTCCTGTTTTTGTTCTCCCCAGAACGGCTTAATATGTGAAAAAAATATCTCTAAAAGAAACATTGATCTTTTTGGGGAATAAGCCTATTTTTCCAGTCTATCTGAGAAATGTAAAATAACGTTTTATTCGTATCATGGCACGTAAAGATGACATTACCGGAAAAGGAGCACAGAATGGATATCGCTCCTCAAATGCAAATAATAAAACGAAGCATAAGTTTCAGCAGAATCTGCAAAAGAAGAAGTTCTATATCCCCGAAGAAGATCGATGGGTTACACTGAAAGTTTCTGCCAAAACGCTTCGCACAATCAATAAAAAAGGCATCCATGCCGTGCTGAAAGAAGCAAGAAAAAAAGGAACGCTCATTAAAGACGTTTAAGTCAGTTAACAGTTAGATATTATTGGTTGTTGAATTCCATTCATCAAATAGCAACTAACTGATAACCAGAAATTAAAGAATTATGGCAAAAGGAAACAGAGTACAAGTAATTTTAGAATGCACCGAAGCACCCGGGACGTCGCGGTATCATACCACAAAGAACCGACGAAATTCTCCTGACCGACTGGAGCTAAAGAAATATAACCCGGTTCTTCGTAAGCACACCGTTCACAAAGAAATTAAATAAGTAATACCTAAGTACCAGCATCATGGCTAAGAACAAAACATTTGGAACCAAAGAAGAAGAGCAAAAGTCGGGCGACCGGCGTATGGCCAAAGTTATTGTAGCTCAAAAGACAGCTAACAATAAGTATGGTTACAAAGAAGCCATTATCGATGAAGAAAACGTGCAGGACTTTATAAACGAGAACAAAGACTAAGCATTTTTTCTTTATTTGATAAAAAGGTTGCATCCGCATGAGTGGGTGGAGCCTTTTTTTATGATCTTGTTAGACCCTCAACAATTCTAAAATCGATTTTTATGGCTATCAAAGACCAAATCATGGCCGACCTCAAACAGGCTATGAAAGATAAAGAACAGGATAAACTACGCGTGCTGCGATCGTTAAAGTCGAAACTGCTGGAGCGCGAAATCAGTGAACGCAAAGGCGGTGAAGGAGAGCTTTCTGACGAGCAAAGTATTGAAGTGCTCATGAAGGCAGCCAAACAGCGCAAGGAATCGATCGAGCAATTTGAAAAAGGTGATCGCAATGACTTGGCCGATGCTGAAAAGGAGGAGCTGGAGATCATCAACTCTTATCTTCCAAAAATGCTCTCGGAGGAAGAAGTCCGTGATATAGCTAAAGAGAAGATTGATGAGCTTGGCGCCGAAGATATGTCCGATATGGGACAAGTTATGGGCGTTCTTATGCAAGAGTTGAAAGGAAAAGCGGAAGGATCTGTAGTCAGTAAAGTTGTTAAAGAAGAACTTACTTAACCCCTGTTCTGATGAACCTGATTGATTTCCTAATCCTGATTCCTATTGCTTACTTCGCCTACCGAGGATTTGCAAATGGAATCATCAAGGAAGTGCTCAGTATTGTCGGCATTATTTTAGGCGTTTTTCTCACTTTCCAATATATGGAACCGGTCGGGGCAGCAATTAAACCACTATTCGAAGAAGGTGCTTCTTTTGTTCCCTTTATTTCGGCCATCGTTATCTTTGTTGGGACCTTGTCCCTTGTTCATCTTGCAGCCTTTTTAAGCAAAAAGTTTTTAGAAACCATAAAGCTGAATTTTATTAATCGCTTAGCCGGCGCCGCATTCGGATTTCTAAAAAGCGGCATCGTTATTAGTGCTATCCTGCTCATTTTGGCCGGTTTCAGCTTCCCTTCTGAGGAATCCCGACAAAATTCAGCCACTTATTCCTATGTTATTTATTTGGCACCCTGGGCCTATGATACAGTTGCCACTGTCTATCCCGGTGCTGAAAATTTTACGACGACCATCCAGAAGACACTCGAGCAATATAACCCAATTGAAAATTTTCCCTTTTTAGAACAGAGCAATTCCTAATTATTTATGAAATTTTTACCTGTTGACGAACAACTTGACGTAATTCGAAGAGGTACGGTCGAAATTGTACCTGAAGAGGAGCTGGTCGAAAAGCTCAAAAAATCAAAAGAAGAAAATAAACCCCTTAAGATAAAGCTGGGCTGTGATCCTACGCGTCCCGATCTTCACTTGGGTCATTCTGTGATCTTACGAAAACTGCGCCAGTTTCAGGATTTAGGCCACGAAGCCATTCTCATTATTGGGGATTTTACGGCCTTGATTGGTGATCCTACCGGACAAAATGAAACGCGTCCGGCCCTTACTCCTGAAGAAATTAAAGAAAACGCCAAAACCTATCTCGATCAGGCGACAAAAATTTTAGATGAAGATAAAACCACCATCCTATATAACTCGGAATGGTTGGGTAAAATGGGTTTTGAGGATGTTATTAAGTTAACCTCAAAGCTGACTGTTGCCCGCATGATTGAACGTGATGATTTCTCAAAGCGGTATGAAAATAACGAACCAATTTCTTTGCATGAATTTTTGTATCCCCTGGCACAGGGTCAGGATTCTGTACATCTGCACTCGGATGTCGAGCTCGGCGGCACCGATCAAAAATTCAATCTGCTGGTAGGGCGTGAACTGCAAAAAGATGACGGGCAAGAGCCTCAAATTGCCCTTATGATGCCGCTATTGGTAGGAACCGACGGTACCAAGAAAATGTCGAAATCATATGATAACTACATCGGCATTACCGAAGATGCCAATGATATGTACGGTAAAGTATTATCTATTCCTGATGATCTTATCTACTCTTGGTTTGAACTTCTCTCAGATATCGATGTGGATGAGCTGCCTAAATACAAAGAGAAAGCGGAAAAGGATCCCCGCAATACCAAACACGAATTAGCACTGGTCATTACGCGCATGTACCACGGGGAAGAAGCCGCCAACGCTGCCCGGGAACACTTTGAAAAAACAGTGGTCGGTGATGAGATACCCGATGATGCTCCTACCTTGGAATACGAATCCGGAACCGAAGTTCGTCTTTTGGATATTGTTTCTGATGCAGGCTTTACGGACAGTAACGGACAAACAAAACGACTCATCAAGCAGGGCGGGATATCTATAGACGATGAGAAGGTATCCGATAAAGGCTATAGCGTAGCTTTTGAAGATGATACCGAATTTACGTTGAAGGTAGGTAAGCGGAATTATGCGATTGTGAAGGCGAAGTAAATATAACGTATTCCGTAATAAGTAAGGAGTGTATTACTTATTAACCCTTACTTGTTACTGATTCTTAAAGGCAAACCTCAATAAATACTTTCCCATCGTGCTAAAGATCTCATCCCTAAACGTCAACGGTATTCGCGCGGCACATCGCCACGGCTTTACGGATTGGGTTGACCAAACCGATCCGGATATAATCTGCTTGCAGGAATTACGAGCCATGAAGCACCAAGTTCCGGGGCCGGTGCAAAAATTGGATTATCATGAAGCTTATCATACGGCAGAAAAGAAAGGATATTCGGGTGTAGGTATTTTATCAAAACAAGAACCCATCCGCATAGAAAAAGGAATGGGGGTTGACTGGATTGACAGTGAGGGACGTGTATTGATGGCAGAGTTTGAAAACTTATATGTCTTTTCCGTTTATGCTCCCAGCGGAACCACCGGCGACGAGCGACAGGATCTAAAGATGGAATTTCTCGATTACTTCCTCCCTTTTGCACAGAAATTTCTCTCTAAGGAAAAGCCAATTGTAATGTGTGGCGACTACAACATCTGTCACAAACCTATTGATATTCACAATCCCAAACGGAACAAAAACACATCGGGATTTTTACCTGAAGAACGCGAGTGGGTTACCAGGCTGCTGCAAACCGGCTTTGAGGATGTATACCGAAGCCTGCATAAAGGCAAAGAAGACCTATACAGCTGGTGGAGCTATCGCGCTGCATCCAAAGAGCGAAACAAGGGCTGGCGTATTGACTATCACATGAGCTGCCCTAAAATGCTGAATGCAGCCAAAGAAGCCACCATCGAAATGGAATGGGATTTATCAGACCATGCCCCCGTGACAATTAGTTACGAGCTTTAGTAGCTTTCCCAGCATCATTATCATATATTTTACCCTGCGCAATTTAATATTCAATAATTCAGGTTAGAAGTAATGGGCACACATTACCAAGGCAGCGAAAGAGAGGAAAAGACGCTGAACGCATTTATCAAATTGATGCGCGCCACCGATTCCTTAAATAATAGATTGAACCGACAGCTTAGTGATGTTGGCTTAACTATTAGCCAGTTTGGAGTTTTGGAAGCACTGCTGCATTTGGGTCCGTTAAACCAAAAAGCGCTGGGGGAAAAGCTCCTTAAAAGTGGCGGCAACATTACCCTTGTGATTGATAACCTTGAAAAAAGCTGTTGGGTAGAACGCCACCAAGACCCCGAAGATCGTCGATCGATGCTGATACACCTTACCGATGAGGGAGAAGAATTTATCTCCAATTATTTTCCCAAACACCTGGCACGTATAAAAAAGGAGTTTGATGTACTTTCCGATGAAGAGCTTGAACAGCTTGGTAACATCTGCAAAAAATTAGGACTACAGGAGTAACACCTCAGTCGTACCTGATTGCGTCGGCCGGTTCTACCTGCGCAGCTCGTTTTGCGGGATACCAACTAGCCAGCAGACAAAGCAACAAGCTACCCGCAAGCACAATACTAATGTCCACATAACTGATACTCACCGGATAGGCATCAATAATAAAGGCTGAAGATAGCTTTATTAGCCCGTACTGCTGCTGCATCCAGCTAAGAAGTAATCCTATTCCCCCGCCAATAACGCAGCCGATAATACCGATATAAAATCCCTGCCTGACAAAAATATTTTTGATATCCGACGGCGTAAAGCCCATCGTCAACAGGATGCCAATATCCCGGTTTTTCTGGATAACGATCATTGTGAGTGATCCAATAATATTAAGGACCGCTACCAGCACAATGATCATCAAAATAACATAGGAACTCCATTTTTCCAGGTACATTACATCATAGAGCGGTTTCTGCAAATCATACCAGGTGGATATTTTATAATCCGATCCCAGGGAAGCCTGCAGCTTTTCTTTCACAGATTCTGCTTCATCGGTATCAGTTATTCGCAAATCTATGCCCGAAACCCTATTCCGCATTTCAAACAAACGCTGTGCCGCTTCTTTATCAATAAACACTCCCGGGCTCTCAGTAATTTGAAGCTGAGAATAACTGCCTCGAATTTGGAACCGGAAGCTGCGTGGCAGCGAAAACTGGGTAAGTGACTTTCGCATTCCCGCAGCGCTCAGCAATACCACTTCATCATCAATTCTGAGATTTAGTTCATTCATCACTTGTCCGTTAACCAGCATCCCCGGACTTTGGTTTTGAACGGATAAATCCAGCGTACCCTCGTTAATACTTTCATTAAAGTTATTCACCTCAAAATATTCATCAGGGTCAATGCCCTGCACCTGCACCACTTTATCATCACTGTGCTCAAATGCCAGCAGCGCCTTCCCGTCTACATACGATGCCATTGCCCGGACTTCGGGAATATCAGACAATTTCTGCTCCATATTTCCCGTAAAAAGAAAGGAATTAGAAGCTGTAGACTCTATTCGCAGATCGGGGTCGTTCTGAAGAAGCAATCCCTGAATCACATCAAAAAAACCATTAAATACCGAAAGCACTACAATTAGCAGCGCGGTGCCAATGGTCACCCCGATGATACTAATAATAGTAAGCGTGGAGATCAGCGAGATATGCTTGCGTGAGAATAAATAACGTCTGGCTACAAATCCGGTTGTTTTCATACAGCCGAAAATAACGATAATACAGAAAGATTACACCTCATAAAATTGGCCCTCTACTTTCGGTTCACATTTTTTTACCTAACGATACTCACAATTTTTTATACATTACTTTTTCTTCGATGTAATCAACAATCTTCAATTCAACCGGTAATATATGTTAGTACCTAACCAGAAATATAGATGGGGCATCATAACAGTTTTTGCTCTGTTTTTTATAGGAATTTCATTTTCCGCAGAAGCACAGCGTTTTGGCGGATCAGATCAAGCAGAAAATATTGACGAGGTAGCATTCGAGTCTCCCTATCTACAGAATTTAGAATATCGAAATATTGGACCCTTTCGGGGCGGGCGTTCGGTAGCCGTTACCGGTCATCCCGACCAACCCAATACTTATTATACCGGCTTTACGGGGGGCGGAGTCTACAAAACCACCGATGGCGGTAAAAACTGGATAAATGTTTCTGACGGTGATTTTAAGACCGGATCCGTGGGTGCGCTGACGGCTGCCCCATCCAACAACAATGTCATTTACGCGGGGATGGGAGAAACCTGCATCCGTGGTAATATGTCGGCCGGTGACGGCATGTACAAGACTACCGATGGTGGCAAAAATTGGGAGCATATTGGTCTACCGGAGTCCCATTTTATCGGTGAAATCGCTGTGCATCCCAAAGACGAAAATGTTGCATGGGTAGCTGTTATGGGACACGCTTTTGGTACAGAAGGCAATGAAGAACGCGGGTTATATAAAACAACCGATGGCGGTAAAAACTGGGAAAAGGTGTTATATCACAATCAATATACCGGCGCTGTTGATGTCGAAGTTGATCCTACCAATCCTAATATTTTGTACGCTTCGCTCTGGGAAGCCTATCGCAACCCCTGGAAAATGTCGAGCGGCGGTGAAGGCAGCGGGCTTTATAAAAGTACCGACGGCGGAGAAACTTGGACCAATATTTCGGAGCGTCCCGGGATGCCCAAAGGACTCATGGGTAAAATTGGCGTAGCCATTTCTCCCGTAAATCCCGATCGAATTTGGACGATAATCGAAAGTGAACATGGCGGTGTGTTCCGTTCTGATGACAGCGGTGAAACATGGAATCGCGTGAACAGCGACCGAAATCTGCGCCAACGTGCCTGGTATTATACCCACATTGTCGCCGATACCCAGGACGAAGATGAAGTGTATGTACTTAACGTAGGATTTTATAAATCTACCGACGGCGGCGAATCGTTTGACCGCATTGGTACCCCGCACGGCGATCACCACGATCTGTGGATAGATCCCAATGACGGTAACCGCATGGTTGTGGCCGATGACGGTGGCGGACAGGTTACCTACAATGAAGGAAAAAGCTGGTCATCTTATCACAAATATGCCACGGCCCAGTTTTACCAGGTGATTACCGATAACGAGTTTCCCTATCGCATTTACGGAGCCCAGCAAGATAACAGTACCGTGGGCATTAAAAGCCGTACGGCTGATTATGGCATTGATGAACGTGACTGGCATCCCGTGGCCGGAGGAGAAAGCGGATATATTGCTCCCGATCCGGAAAATCCCAATGTGACCTACGGCGGCAGCTACGGGGGATATTTTAATAAGTTTAACGACTTTACCGACCAGAGTGACCGCATTGACGTATGGCCGGACAATCCCATGGGGGCAGGTGCCAAAGATCTGAAATATCGTTTCCAATGGACCTTCCCTATCTATATTTCGCCCCATAATCCCGACCTCCTGTATGCCACCTCCCAGTTTGTGCACCGTTCTGATGATGAGGGCATGAGCTGGGAAACCATCAGCGAGGATTTAACGCGCAATGACAAATCGAAGCAGGTTCAATCAGGCGGTCCCATTACCAAGGATGATACCAGCGTTGAGTATTACAATACTATATTTACCTTTGCAGAATCCCCGGTTGAACCGGGTGTACTTTGGACCGGTGCC
>CAYNKF010000099.1:0-7858 GCA_964397705.1 uncultured Balneolaceae bacterium
TTTTCCATTGACGAGAATCCGGAAGCCATAGCTGGCTCTGAAAGCTCAGGCCAATTTCCTGTTTCTCCCATCACAGGTCTTGCAAGCTGGGTGGTTTTATCACCCGAACCAGCAAACCTCTTGGGCTTATGGTGGTTTTGGACAGGACTTATTATTCCACTGATAATTGGTGGGGGAGCATACTGGCGTAAATCGTATGCCGATAAAATGGAAACGGACACTGCTTTTGCCCGATCGGTCAAAGCATCAGACAAAGCACAGCAACGCCTAGAAGATGCTGTTGACGTTTCGGAACAGGGTGATATAAAACAGGCCTATAATCTGTTGCAAAAAGCAATAACAGGCTTTATCAGTGATCGACTGAATATGCCGGAAGCAGGGTTGTCTAACCAAGACTATATCGACGCACTAAAAGAACAAAACATCGAAGAAAATCTGGTTAAAAACGTACACATGCTGCTGGAAAAATGCGCTACGATCAGTTACGCTCCAGACACCACACATGCTTATCTTAAATCACATGTTGGCTTGGCAGAAAGTACGCTCGAAAAACTGCAAAAAGTATTATAACCGTGTTTACCAATCGATTTTCAAAAATATTTCTCTTCCTTTTTCTTTTCGGTGGATTTACTACCCTCAGCTTTGCTCAGCAAAATCCCCAGGCTCTTTTTGATGATGCCAATGAAATGATCCAAAAAGACAACTATCAACAGGCTCTATCATTATACCAAAAGCTGGAGGACCGAAACACCGTCTCTGGAGCCTTGTACCTTAATATGGGAATCAGCTACCAGCGCATTGACTCGTTAGGGGTAGCAAAGTATTACTTTCTGAAAGCTTCACAATTTGAGGAAACTGAACAGCAAGCTAAAAAGGCACTGGAGTTTGTAGAATCACGGTTTAGCCGCCAATCAGCTGTGCTCCCAAAACTACCCTGGGATATCGCTACCGACTGGTTACAAGAACATGTTGGGGCTCAGAACCTATTGCTGATAGGAATCATCACACTAAATATTGGCATATTTATTTTTATTGCGTATTGGTTTTTGCAGGTATATCCCAACGCATTACGCATCGTGGGACTCTCCTTCGTAGTGGCAGCACTGTTCATAATCACCTCCAGCTTCTACACACAATATATTAGTGACCGATACAGTAAAGCGGTGATGGTAACTGAAAAAGTACCCGTTTTGGAAGAACCCTCCGAAGAAGCCTCCATTGTCAGCCGCGCTTACGAAGGCTATACCTTTACCGTTGATCATAGACGAAGCCAATCAGAGCAGGAATGGACATACGTACGCATGAGTAATGGCTTGTATGGATGGATTCCCAACAGCGAGATACTTATACTCTGACTAACGTAATTTTTGCGTATACCGTAGTGCGTTTTATTTACTTAAAACTGAGTACGAAATACGCAACATCGCAATCTCCTAACCAGGACAAATCACAATTATTTAATTATGTCTGAAGTAGCCGATTATATTGAAATAAACAAAGAACAGTTTAAGCACGAACTTTTTGATTTTTTACGTATCCCGAGCATCAGCACCGATTCGGAATACAAAAATGAGGTTATCGATGCCGCTAACTTTTTGCTTGACAAACTCAACAACCTCGACCTTGACCGGGCGGAAGTTTTTGAGACAAGCGGTAATCCTATTGTGTACGGCGAGCTTATCACGGATGAATCCAAGCCTACTGTCTTGGTTTATGGTCATTACGATGTGCAACCGCCGGATCCTATTGATGAGTGGGAAACGCAACCCTTTGATCCCAAAGTGCGTGATGGTGACATTTATGCCCGCGGTGCCAGTGATGATAAGGGACAGTCGTTTACTCATGTGAAAGCGCTGGAAGCCTATCAACAAACAGAGACTGATTTTCCTGTAAATATTAAATTTATTTTTGAGGGAGAGGAGGAAATCGGATCTCCTCATCTCGTGCCGTTCATTCAAGAGCACAAAGATCTGCTTGAATGTGACATGGTGCTCATTTCGGATACGGCCATGTTTGCCGAAGACACACCTTCTATTACCTATGGACTACGCGGGCTTGCTTATATGGAAGTTGAGGTACAGGGACCTAATCGCGACCTGCATTCAGGAGTTTACGGTGGTGCGGTCGATAATCCCGCAAATGTACTCTGCAATATTATCGCCCAGCTCAAAGATGAAGACGGTGTCATCCAAATTGAAGGGTTTTATGACGATGTCGTTGAGTTGACCGAAGATGATCGAGAAACATACAAGAAACTCCCCTTTGACGAGGACGAATACAAAGATAAGCTGGGACTTAAAGCCCTGAAAGGAGAAAAAGGATATAATACGCTGGAGCGCACTTCTGCCCGTCCCACGCTAGACGTGAACGGGATGTGGAGCGGTTACCAGGGAGAGGGAGCCAAAACGGTACTTCCAGCTAAGGCAGGTGCCAAAGTAAGCATGCGCTTGGTACCCGATCAAGATCCGAAGAAAATCGCGAAACTCTTTAAAGAACATGTTGAATCAATGGCGCCAGACACAGTCACCATTGAGGTTAACGAGCATCACGGAGGACATCCGGCCATCACAGATTTATCATTTTATGGACTGCAAGCTGCAGCTGATGCCTTTGAAGAAGTATATGGAAAGGAACCATTTTTCACGCGCGAAGGCGGATCTATTCCCATTGTAGCAGACTTCCAGAAGCTACTGGGTGCACAATCTATCCTGATGGGTTTTGGCCTTAACAGTGACGCCATCCATTCGCCTAACGAAAAATTTGCCCTCAAGGATTTCTACCGGGGCATACATACTTCGGCCAAGTTCTTCAAGCTGCTTCCTGATTATAGCTAATATTAAATAGTTTTAGCTAATACCTGGCCACGAACTCTTATTTGTTCGTGGCCTTTTTAATTGAAACTTATTATTAATCCGTCCGATACCGCTCAAACCAAGCAATGATATTATTAACCTTATCGATAAGCTGACTGGGACGATTCGAAATAAAGTGTGACGCCCCCGGTATTTCAACATACGCTGTTTCAATCTCACGTACCTGAAGCGCACTATACAGCTGTTTTGCTTCTGATGGTGGCGTACGCAGATCATCAGTCCCAACCATAACCATAGTTGGTGTTTCAATATTCCCAACCAAGGAAATGGGGGAGTGCTCCCAATACGCCTCAAAGTTTTCCCACGGCTGACCCGGATACCGGTAGTGAGCGTAGCCGTAATAATTATCGGCCGTAAGTGTCTTGCTGATCCAGTTCATCACCGGCTTGATAACCGCTGCAGCGTCAAAACGATCGGTCTTGCCAACCATCCACGAAGTCATAGTCCCGCCGGCACTTCCTCCTGTCACAAAAAGGTTATTCTCATCTATAAATCCTTTCCCGATCACAGCATCGACGCCATCCATCACATCGTGGAAATCGTTACCGGGATAGTCGTGATACAGCAAGTTCCCAAACTCTTCTCCGTACCCGGTACTACCGCGCGGATTGGGATAGAATACCACATAACCGGCTGAAGCATATATCTGAATCTCAGGAGAAAACCGGTCACCATAATTCGAAATTGGACCACCGTGGTTTTCAACGACCAGCGGGTACTTTTTATCAGGATCAAAGTTGGGCGGTTTCACAATCCAGCCCTGAATCTTGCGACCATCTACCGATGAGGTATACCAGATCTCCTCTACCTGCCCCAAATCACGATAATCAAGCAACGCGTCATTCAAACCAGTAACTTTTGTTCGTCCATCCTGATTCCTCGAGGTCGTAGCCAACTCTGCGGGATAGTAGGACGTTGTTTCATTATATGCGATCGTTCCATCATTAGCTACCGAATATGAGCCCCCGCCATATGGACGAGCAACCGTCGTGCCCCCTACATTATGAGCTACTACCGATGTTTGCCCGTTAAGCGTTGTGTAACCAATTTTCGTATTGCCCTCATCATCATACATAAAATACAGACCCTCTCCATCTGCATCCCACTGTATGGATGAAATGCTTCGATCCAAATTCAGCTCAATCTTCTGCTTATCGCTGCCATCAGCATCCATTGTGTAGAGCTCGGTAAGCTGATACGTCTGCACCTTATCCTCATATCCCAGGTATGCTATTGTTTCTCCATCGGGTGATAGCTTTGCTCCGTAATCAGGACCGTTTCGATTAGTAAGTTGTTCAATATCCCCACTTTCTACACTCACCGAGTATAACTCAGACTCCCTGCGATCACGCTCCCAGTCCTCATTCAAGTTGGCAGAGAAAAACAGCCGTTCTCCATCGCCGCTCCACACGGGATCGCCTGAATGATGGTAATCGCCTTCGGTAATTTGACGCGGTGCTCCGCCCTCGGCCGGTACGGTAAAAATATGCGTAAAGCCCGGATCAATATAACCGGAACCGTCGGACTCGTAATTGAGACGCGTCGTTACGCGAGGATTATCAGCCCACTCCGCTCCTTCAGGTGGTTGCTTGGAATCTGCCAGCTTAGGATTAGGCTCCTTTACCTTCATGTTAAAAGCAAGATGCTCACCATCAGGCGACCAAGAAAGACCATTCGGCGAGTTCTCCAACTGTGTAATCCGAGACAATGCCCCACTTTCCAACCAATAGATATAAATTTCACTGCCGTCATCTTCTGTTGAAGAAGTAAAGGCAATCCGACTGCCATCAGGCGACCATTGCGGATTGCTTTCATTAGCATCCTGATCAGTGAGCTTACGATGACTAGAACCATCGGCATCCATTACCCAAAGTCGGGATATTCGTTTGTCCTTCATCTTATCCATTTGGCCCCGGGAATATACGATGTGTTCGCCATCCGGGGAGATTTGCGGATCTTGAACCCACTGCAATTCGAACACGTCCATGCCCGTAAAAAGTTTATCCGATTGTGCAACCGTTGTAAGAGGCAACAAAATGATAATAAAAAGAAGAAGCGATAAACGTTTCATAAGCAAAGGTTTTAAGGATTTAAATCAGCTAAGCAACAAGTATGCAGAAGTCAATAATCAAAGCCATTATAGCTATTTGGACGGCGTGCTTCAATCAAAAAAGGCTTCAAAATTACATTCATCTTCTGTAACTTTATTTTTACACTGTCTAAACAATTAAACCTAATTTGAAATCAGCTGACAATGTTAACCTTCGACAACTATGCAAAACTACTTTTTGTGGGATGTCTTTCCATCTTCATTGTCAGCTGCGATTTATCAAAAGATGACGAGTTCAAAGAAACCTACACCTATTCCTTTCAACAGGATAAACAATTAGTCGTTGATACAACCTCACAGCAAATTACAGAAGACAGCACACAAACCACCCTTAATATCTCATCACAGTTAGGAACTAATTTGGTGTTCCATTACGAAAAACGAGTAACTCCTCCGCCTACCGTCATGGATGGAGGGAGTATCACCACGGTTTATTTTCAGGTTCCAACCGGCACTTCAACATTCACCTTTGAGGGAGAAGAATTGAAAAATGCCAACGTCTATTTCCAGAGAAGCTGTTTTTGCCCCATTATTGGAGCACTGAAAGTTGAAAATGGGATAGTAGAGGGACAAAAATTAAGCGAAAACCTTTGGTCTGTTTCAGCATCATTGCAGCCGGAAGGGCCAAAAACAACGTATGAAATTAACTTTGAGGACGTATTTAAATTAAATTCCGGTCAGAAATAAATATTCGGTTATTCTTCTACAACCGAATTATCCACTACTCCCTTTTCAAGATCATACTTAGTGGCGTACTCTGTTTCATCTACAATTGTCTTGGGATCATTATTCTCATCCACAATGACAACCTTTGGCCTAAAATCCTGAGCTTCTTCGGGCGTCATCTCGGCATAAGAAATAATAATGACACGATCACCTACTTGTGTTTTACGCGCTGCAGCACCATTTAAGCAGCAAACTCGCGATCCGGCATCTCCGGGAATGGTATAGGTTTCAAGGCGTTCACCATTCGTAATATTTACGACCTGAACTTTTTCATAAGGGAGAATACCGGCTTCATTAAGCAGCTCTTTGTCAATCGTGATACTTCCCTCATAATGAAGGTTTGCCTCGGTTACCTTCATCTGATGTAATTTGGATTTGAACATCGTCAACGTCATGATCGTAACTATTTTTCAATAATGATATTATCAATTAAGCGTGTTTCTCCAAGATAAACGGCTCCGGCCAAAATATATTTATTACCGGTCTCCCATTTCGAAACCGGTTTCATCTTATCGAAAGAAAACAGGTTAAGATAATCAATTTCGAACCCTTTTGCTTCCAATTCGTTTTTCTGATGTTCTAACAACAGCTGCACGTTTTTCGCTCCATCAGAAATCTGCTTACCCACATATTGAAGTGATCGATACAGGCCTGGAGCTAATTTACGCTGCTCATCGTCCAAATATTTATTTCGACTACTTAGTGCCAGACCGTCGTTCGCCCGCTTAATGGGACCCATGATCAATTCCACATCATGATTAAATTCCGTTACCATCTGCTGCAAAATCCGAAACTGCTGTATATCCTTTTGTCCAAACACCGCAAAGTCGGGCTCAATAATATTGAACAGCTTATTAACTACAAGAAGGATACCCTCAAAGAATCCCGGCCGTGAACCTCCATCCATATGTTTATTGAGCTCATCAATTTCTATACTTAAATATTGTTTCCCGGGGTACATCATTTCATCTGTAGGTGCAAATACAACAGAAACACCTTCTTCTTCACATTTTGCCAGATCATTTTCGAGTTCCCGAGGGTATTCCTCAAAATCCTCATCGGGTGCAAATTGCTCGGGATTTACATAGATAGAGGCAACCACTTCATCAGCATGCTCTCGGGCTAGCCGAAAAAGGGATAAATGCCCCTCATGGATGGCACCCATTGTCGGTACAAATGCAATACTCTTCTCCTCTTTCTTTAGGGAGTGTATCTTCTCACGAATGTCATCAATAGTTTGTTGTGCTTTCATAGTAATCACAAAAAAGTAAGGGCTTAGCACGCTAAACCCTTACAAGCAAAATTATACTTTTCGTGAATAGATGCTGAAAACCCTGAAAGATCGGGCCACGCCAAGCTCAGCATGACATCGAGAGATAGTTAAACGGCGCGATCAGGATCAAAGTTCTCCAACAGCTCCTTAACGCGATTGAGGAATGCCCCGCCGTGAGCACCATCAACAATACGGTGATCATAACTCATTGACAGATACATCATCTGTCGGATAGCAATGACATCACCTTCAGAAGTTTCGCGGACAACCGGACGTTTCTCAATAACGCCTGTTCCCATAATGGCAACCTGCGGCTGATTAATAATAGGGGTGCCCATTAAGTTGCCTACGCTTCCATAATTCGTAAGCGTAAAGGTACCGCCCACAAGATCATCCGGATTCAGATTTTTATTACGCGCTTTGATAGCCAAATCATTAACCGACTTGGCAAGACCGACTAAGTTCTTTTCCTGGGCTTTCTTAATTACAGGAACAATCAATCCGCCTTTACCACCTTCGCCCAGCGCAACAGCCAAACCAAAGTTTATGTCGCGCTTCAGTATAATTTCATCATTTTCGGTATCCACTGAGCTATTAATAAGTGGGAATTCACGCATGGCCTGAATAATCTTCTCAATAAACAGCGGTGTGTAAGTCAACTTAACGCCGGCCCGCTCCTTGAATTCCTGCTTATTGGCTTCACGCCAGCGTACAAGATTCGTAACATCCACCTCAGAAAACGTCGTTACGTGTGCTGATGTCTGCTTAGAGCGAACCATATGCTCGGCAATCATCTTGCGCATGCGATCCATCTTAACACGCTCTACATTTTCGGATGGACGTTCACGATCAAGCTCTCCGGCAGAAATGGAACGT
>CAYNKF010000100.1:0-7852 GCA_964397705.1 uncultured Balneolaceae bacterium
CATTTGTCGGAAGAATTGAAAGCCGATCATGATGAGAAAAATGAGCGGTAACCCCCAGAGCAGTACGGTCCACCAGTTGAAGTCACTTTTGGGACGTGTTTCTACTTTTACCTCGTTTTCCTCGAGCATGTTCATCAGCTTATCATCGCCAAAGGAAGGAAGGTAGGTGTTAAAGCTTTTATACTGGGTAGTATCGTTTTCGGCTGCATTAAGTCGTGTTGCTTGTTTGAGATCACCGGTCACTTGTTCACCTTGTATCACGACCTTCTCAACATTGCCGGAGGTGATTTGATTACGGAATTCACTGTAATCAATAGTGGGAGGGCCGCCAAAAAGTCCACCGCTTTGCGAGCTGAATAACCAAAAGCCAAAAAGCGCTGCTAAGACAATCCAGTAAAATGTGTACTGATGTTTGCCGCCGGGACCCTGAAGTCCTTTATTCTTTTTCTGATCGTTATTTTTCGGGTTTTGCTTCTTCTTATTCTCGGGCATAGAAACGAATTAAATGAAATCAACTAAAATTGGGATAAATATGTATCACATTCAACGAAAGTTAACGGTATTTAAATTCCAAGATTATTAACCGTTTCACTTTTTTACTCTGAATTATACAAAAAAAGCCTCTGAGGCTATCAACCAGCAGAGGCTTAGAGAGAGTTTCTTTACATATTGTGAGTCGGGAGGGGATCGAACCCACGACCCACGCCTTAAAAGGGCGTTGCTCTACCAACTGAGCTACCGACTCTCGGGTCAAAAACAGATTCCAAATATACGGATTTCGACCAACTAATTTCAAGGAAAAATTACGTTAAATTTTATTTCTCTTAATTTCGGTATTAAGGGGAAGGAAATTGGTCGATTCCGGTAAAAAAATGGTACCTTTAATGTATTTTGAATCTGAAAGACAAAAGTGTGTTGCATCCCGATATTTTAGAAGAGCATTCCATTTACCCTATTAAGATTCCTACTCCATTTGCAGTAGGCGACGTTTTTAGCTATCTGATTAAAGACGAAAAAAATGTACTGGTTGATACCGGTCAATATACTGACGATGCCTTTGAGTGTGTTCGTCATCATTTAAGTAAACAGGGACTTACAATTCGAGATCTTGATGAGGTTTGGCTCACGCATGGGCATCCTGACCATTACGGGCAGGCTGCACGATTTGCTGACCGTGCGGGCGCAGCGGTGTTCGGACATCCCTTGGAGTGTTCAAACTTTGGAGGGAATGATGACGCCGAATTATTTGAAACCTTTTTTCAAAAACATAGTATTCCCCAAAATCACATTCAGAATATGGTAAATCAGCTGGATTGGCTGAAACAATTTCAGCTGCCGATTGAACCCGAATGGATTCAGGAGGAAGCGGTACTCAGTAGTGGTGATCTTTCGTTCGAGGTCGTTCATACGCCCGGTCATGCCCCAGGTCATGTTGCATTCAAAAGTGACAGCGGTATTATATTTGGGGGAGACTTGCTGCTGGGGCACATCAGTACCAATGCTTTGATTAATTTTGATGCGGAAACGAATCAACGCAATAGAAGCTTACTGCAGTACCGAAAATCGTTGAAATGGATTCGCGAGCAAGGAGGATTAGTGCTGCCCGGTCATGGAGAGATCATAGAACATGCAGCGTCTGTTGCTGACCATCATCTCAATGAACATCGAAATCGATATCAGAAAATTAAGAAGTTGCTGCTTGAAGAGTCTATGACGTTATTGGATTTATCTCACCGAATTTTCCCTGATGCTATTAAAAAGGGGGCCCTATTTCTCGTTTTGTCGGAAGTACTGGGTTATTTGGATTGGGGAATCGATGAAGGAGTTATCGAAGTGGATGAGGCAAAAATGGAATATCGAGCTATTAAGTAGTTGTTGATGGAATGAATTATGAATTAGGAATTAAAAATGAAAAATTATACCTGTGTATTTTTTATTGTGATTTGAGTTCAAGATTCCAAAAACCGAAAATTTCCAATTATCATGTCTACGATATTCACAAAAATTATTGAAGGTGAAATTCCGTGTCACAAGGTAGCTGAAACCGATGACCATATCGCTTTTTTGGATATTAATCCTATAGCCGAGGGGCATACCTTGGTGGTGCCCAAGAAAGAGATCGACTACTTTTTTGATCTGCCGGATGAGCTGATGGAAAGTACCATGGCGGTATCCCGACATATCGCAAGAGCAATTGATGAGGCGTTGAATCCGCTGCGGACGGGTATTATTGTGCAGGGATTGGAAGTGCCGCATGCTCACGTGCATTTGATCCCCTTATATAAGACAAATCAAGTGATGGCGTTGGGCCATAATGTATCGGTCACCGAAGAACGAATGGTTGAGCTGAAAGAAAAGATAGCAGCTGAGGTATCCCTATGAAAATATCAGTTCTAAATGGACCTAATTTAAATATGTTGGGGAAACGTGATCCTAAGCAGTACGGAACCGACACACTGGAGGATATTGAGCAGCTGCTTATCGATTCTTTTCCCGACCATGAAATGACCTTCTTCCAAAGCAACTTAGAGGGAGAACTGGTCGAGGCTATTCAGTCGCTGATGAATAGCAATTTTGACGGAGTTATTGTTAACTTTGGAGGATTCTCACATACCTCGGTGGCGATCCGTGACGCGCTTGAGTTAATTGATATTCCCATAGTGGAAGTGCACCTGTCCAATATTCATGCGCGCGAAGAATTCCGGGAACGCACGCTGACGGGAGCGGTGGCAGATGGCATTATTACCGGATTTGGGAAACAAAGTTATCTGCTTGGGGTACATGCACTTGAAAAGTTAGTTGACAATAACTGAAAAGAGCGAATGTCATCCTGAACTTGTTTCAGGATCTTTTGTACGGGATAAAATAAAATCCGCCTTTTGAAAAAGCTACGAGAACTACTTTCCGATACACTTATTTATGGGATCAGCAGTGTGCTGGCTCGTTTCATTGGTTATCTGCTGGTACCGCTGCATACCGATGTATTTCCCACCTCGGAGTATGGTGTGGTAAGTTTGGTTTATGCCGGACTCGCTTTCCTGAATGTTATTTTTACCTTCGGTATGGAGTCGGCCTACCTGCGTTATGCCAAAGATCGGGATCAAGCAAAAAATGTCTTCAAAACGCTGCAAATAGGACTGGGAGTGCTTTCTACGGTCTTGGTAACTGCTCTTGTTTTATTTGCACCGGCTTTGATGCCGGCTATGAGCCTGGAGTCAACCGGTAGCGAAAACTTGTATTGGATGATGCTCGGCATCCTCTGGTTTGATACCATGGTGCTGGTGCCCTTTGCTGAACTTCGATTAGTCCGCCGTCAATGGCTGTTTGCGATATTCAAAACAGGCAATATATTGGTGAATGTAGGGCTCCAATTTTACTTAATCCTGGGACTCGGATGGGGTATTGAAGCAGTATTTTTTGCAAGTCTTATTGCTTCTGGATTAACGGCCGTCGCTCTTTGGATTGCTACCGCGCCTATGCTTAAAGGAAGTTGGGACACTCCTATATTTCGTCAAGCACTTAAATTCGGATTACCTTTTGTTCCCGCGGGACTTGGCTATGCCATCAATGAAACACTGGACCGTTTTTTCTTGGGCAACTATCTATCACAATCTACGGTGGCTGAACTCTACAGTCCTGATATGACGCCCGACGACGTAGTAGGAATCTACAGCGCTTGTTATAAATTGTCGGTATTTATGTTATTGCTGGTGCAGATGTTTCGGATGGCGTGGCAGCCTTTCTTTCTGCGTGAATCTGATGATCCCGATGCTCCCGAACTTTACCGTGATGTGTTTCGGTACTTTAATGTAGTGGCCGGAATATGCTTTTTGGTGGTGGCCCTGTTTGCCCAGCATATCGTCCAGATAAAAGTACCGGTGCTTGATGTCTATTTGGTAGGTGAGCAATATTGGTCAGGACTTAGTATTGTACCGGTGCTACTTGGGGCATATTGGTTTCAGGGCTGGTACATGAACTTTTCGGCTGGTATTTTTATCGAAGAAGAAACCAAAATTCTGCCTGTTATTACGCTTATCGGAGCGGGAATAACCGTAGTAGCCAATCTACTGTTGATTCCTCATTACGGGATGATGGGGTCAGCCTATGCCACCTTTCTAAGCTACGCCGCTATGGCAATGATGCTCTATTACAAAAGCGTTCGCATATATCCTGTCAACTATCAACTTTTGCGCACATTTCTGATGATGTTAGTCGCTGCCGGTTCATTGTATGCCTTGCCGTGGGTAATAGGGTGGATGGGTTCGGAATGGACGAGTCGCTTTACAATGTTATTAGTAGGCGGAGCAGGAATGGTCTTGTTAGCAATTCCAAATTATTTTCAAAATAAATAAGGCCATATTCCCGGCTGTGAACGTCTGATATTGGGGATTCCTGCCCTTTTTGAAATTATTAGCACAAATATTTAAAACTATTTGGTGATACAATTATGAAGGGCAAAGTTGGTATTTATGTAGACGCAGTTAATGTAACTATGAATGGTGGATTTGGCCTCCGGTACGATGTATTGCGAAAGTTTGCCTGCCGTGACGGCATGACGCCTTCGCGGATGAACGTGTATCTGGCTTTTGATAAGAGGCGAGCCGAAGAAGATCCCGATTACAAAAATAAAACGACTCGTTTTAGTGAAGTCCTCAGGGATTTTGAGTACAAGGTGATAAAAAAACCTGTGCAATATTATCGAGATACAGAGACTGATGAAATTATTACCAAATCCACGGTCGATATGGATATGGCTGTGGATATGATTACGCAGGCCGATGACATGGACAAGCTGGTATTGCTAACTAATAATGGCAGTTATGTGAGCGTGGTGGATGCTGTTCAGCGCAAGGGCACTCGCGTTGAGCTTGTCGGTTTTGATGATATGTCAACTAACTTGAAAAAAGAATCGGATGTTTATATTTCGGGGTACCTTATTCCGGGACTATTGCCGATTGAATCGCCCTATGGCTGGGGTGAACCGGGCTCCAAGGTGCGAGGGGTTTGCTATGACTTCTCCCATGAGGATGGCTATGGTTTTCTTCGTTTTCTTACGGATGTAGGAGAAAATCTTTGGATCACCGATTCCCGTTTTGAGGAATCTCCCTACAGCACGGTATTTGCGCATATCTCCCAATTTGAGAATAATTTTGATACCGACTTTCTACCAAGCCGTGATCTTATTTTTGAATTTGATCTGGTCGAAAATGAAAAAGGTTTGGTTGCTGAAGACATCGTATTGATATCTGCTCCATAGCCGGACTAAATGATTAACAAATGTACTCAACGATGATTGACTGGCAATAGCATTGTGAGGAGTGTAATCAGCTCTAGAAAGTACCTTAATGCTAATTAAATATTGCGCTTTATTACAATTCTTCTTAGGATCATATCTAAAAATAATAAAAGACTCTTTTGTCTGTAACAGCCAGTTTGGCTGAATGCAATATTTTGTCTGGAGTCTCAATTAACGGGTATGATTATGAAAGAAAGTATTGAAATTGCGCAAGATGCCCCGCTCAATCACATGCGTCAATTCATGGCGGATCTTGAGCTGGATGAGGAGAATTTTGAGTTTTACGGAAAGTATACCGGTAAAATTCGGCTGAATGTTTTAGAGAAGTTTAAAGACCGTCCGGACGGGAAGCTTATTCTTGTTACAGCAATGACACCAACACCTGCCGGTGAAGGAAAGACGCTTACCTCAATTGGATTAAGCCAGGGATTGCAAAAAATCGGCAAGAAGCCCCTTGTTGCCCTTAGGGAACCGTCGCTTGGTCCTGTATTTGGAATTAAGGGTGGTGCGGCCGGCGGAGGGTATTCGCAGGTAATACCGATGGAGCGAATTAATCTTCATTTTAATGGGGATATTCATGCGCTCTCAACGGCACATAATCTTTTAGCTGCCATGTTAGATAATCACATCTACAAAGGAAATGAGCTCGATATTGATGTGACAAATACGCTCTGGGATCGCGCGATGGATATGAATGATCGTGCCCTGCGCAATACGGTAGTAGGATTGGGGGGAAGAGTGAATGGTGTGCCTCGGGAATCCAGTTTTCTGATTACAGCGGCCTCCGAGATCATGGCTATTTTGGCACTGGCTACTTCACGTGAGGACTTGAAGGAGCGGCTCGGAAAAATTGTAGTAGGATACAATCGATCGGGTGAAGCCGTCCGTGCTCGTGATCTGGATGCACACAAAGCGATGGCAGTTGTTCTAAATGAGGCTATAATGCCGAACCTGGTGCAAACGCTTGAGCACGTACCGGCCCTCATTCATGCCGGGCCGTTTGCCAATATAGCTCACGGCACAAGTAGTATTTTAGGCAATAAAATTGGACTCAAGCTTGCGGATTATGTGGTGACGGAAGCTGGCTTTGGTGCCGATCTTGGTGCAGAAAAATTCTTCGATATTGTTTGCCGCACATCCGATATATGGCCATCGGCAGTTGTTCTGGTAGCAACCTGCCGCGCAATAAAGTATCATGGGGGATTGTCGGTGGAACAGGCCCAGAATGGCTATGACGATCCGGAGATTTTTGAAAAAGGATTGAAGAATCTTCGGGCACACATCCAGAATATGAAGAAGTTTAAGGCACCGCTTGTAGTGGCCATCAATAAATTTGAAGGTGACCGTCAGCACGAAGTGGACCGTATTTATGAATTCTGTAAAGAGATGGGTGTAGAATGTGCCGTCCACGAAGGTTTTGCCAAAGGAGGAGAAGGCGTGACTGAACTGGCAGAAAAAACGGTAAAACTTGCCGACTCCAATCCGGATCCCGAGAAGGTAACATTATACGATCTGGACCAACCGGTGGAAGAAAAGATTCGTACCATCGCTACAGAAATTTATGGTGCCGAAGATATCTATTTAGAGAAAAAGGCACTTAAAAATCTGGCTAAATACAAGCGGCTGGGATACGGTGAGCTTCCTATTTGTATCGCTAAAACACAGTCCTCGCTGTCAGATAATCCAACACTGAAAGGTGCGCCTAAAGACTTTACGCTTACGGTGACGGATGTACAATTATCAGCCGGAGCGGGATTCCTCGTCATTATCTGTGGTAATATGATGTTGATGCCGGGTCTACCCAAAAGACCAGCCGCAGTAGATATGGATGTAAACAACGACGGTGTTATTACGGGGTTGTTTTAATAGCTTCTATAACTTCTAAATTGGATAGGGGCTTCTGTAAGATCACGGAAGCCCTTTTAATTTAAATAAATATTTAATTGTCTTGGATATTAGGAAGCTAATGACTTAGAAATGGTTTTCTCTAAGATTTTGAAACAAGATGTTAAATAAGTTTTTATTTCGATGATTAATACGGAATTCGGTTGCTTTCAAATAGCAATAAAATCTGCATTTTCGGCAGGCCACTAAATTGGGCTCGTCGTGGTTTGGCAAAACTCCAAAAAGATTCAATATCTATTAACGTGGCGACTGCCACGAAGAAATTTGTCGTTGTTTAACTGGGATGCGATTGAGGCCAAAATAGAACTTATCAACTTCAATAGTTCCTTCAAACGATCCTTATGTTTACACCAGTAATAAATTTTGCTACGTAGTTATTTAGAGATATTTGTAACTATTCATTGCATGGTAATTAGTTACAAACTTTTATAACATCCTATACTTCATAGGACCCTTCTTAAATAAGGTAAGGCCTGTAATTCTGGATAAGGATACAGGTCTTTTTTGTCACATACCAATAAATGTAATTATTGCTGAGGTATGTTGGTATAGAGTGTTAAATGCGAATTATCACTCAAAAAATTTGCAATATTGCGATAAGGAGTGGAAAGAATATTGCAAGGTTGCAAGACTTATCTGTATTACCGGCTT
>CAYNKF010000101.1:0-7819 GCA_964397705.1 uncultured Balneolaceae bacterium
CGCATTGTTATTTATGGTCTGGTCATGGTGCAGCTGCTTCAATCCCGCTTTTGCACAACAGCTTTCACCTTCCCAATTCAACTACCCCAATAATCACCTGTCTTGGTATACTATTGAAAGTGATCACTTTAATATTCACTTCCAAGAAGGCAACAGTCGCTCGGCACAAACTACAGCCCGTATCGCCGAAGCCATTTATCCACAGATAACCAATCTTTATAATATTGAGCCTGATACCAAGACCAATATCGTGCTCAAAGATCGAAGGGATTACTCAAACGGGGCAGCCTATTTTTTTGATAACCAGATTAATATATGGGTTTCATCACTGAACACTCCGCTTCGAGGCACCCACGACTGGCTTTGGGATGTTATCACCCACGAGTTCACCCATATCGTCCAGTTACAGGCCGCAATGAAAAAAGATCGCCGGATACCCGCCGTTTACCTTCAATGGCTCTCATACTCCGATGTGCGTCGTCCTGATGTCCTTTATGGTTATCCAAAAGGAATCCTCACCTATCCCTTTGCTTCTATTAACGTACCCGCCTGGCTAGCCGAAGGAGTGGCACAGTATCAGCGTCAAAACCTTTTTTTTGATTACTGGGATGCGCACCGTGATATGCTTTTTAGAACGGCCGTCCTTTCCGGCAATCCCCTTTCATATGAAGAAATGAGTATTTTCGGATCTAAAAATGCATTGCAGCGTGAACGGATTTACAATCAAGGCTTTGCCTTTGCCTCTTACCTTGTGGATCGATTCGGCGAAGACTTGCTTCCGGAACTATCGCAAAGCCTAGGAGAACCAAGTGTTTTTACTGTTGACAAAGCCCTTAAAAACACCACAGAAATCTCGGGACGCAAGCTATTTAATGATTTCATTGCTGTATCTGAAAAACATTACCGACAATCTATCAAATCCTTACAGCCAACAGCAAACACGGCCGTTCAATCCAATGGATTTTTCAATTTCTATCCAAGAGTGAGTCCCAGTGGCAATCAAATTGCATATTTGTCAAACAAAAATAGCAGGTCGTCTGCTGTAAAGCTTTTTGTTGATGATCGAGATCATTCAAAAAATTCATCTTATGCTGTTAATATTGGCTCAATGCCATCCTCCAATCAAGGATACGGCATATATAAAAATCAGGAACCAACGATAAAACACCTGCAATCGTCTTTTTCATTTTCTCCGGATGGATCGCAAATCGCTTTTAGCCGACAAAAGCTAAATGAATACGGAGAACGTTATAACGATCTGTTTATTTATGATCGGCAATCTGAAAGAGAATCACGCCTCACCCAAAGTAAGCGACTGACATCGCCCAGCTGGCATCCGATAAAAAATACTTTAGTAGCCATCCAGCAATCAAACGGCAGCACCAATTTAGTCGGGGTGGATATGGCATCAGGTTCACTGCATCCTTTTACAAATTACAAGAATGGAGAACAGGTGTACAGTCCCAGCTGGCATCCCGATGGAAAAAAACTCTATTTTTCTTTTTCTGATAAACATAGCCGAAATATTTATCGTCTCGACACACAATCGAGAACCGTTAAAGCCGTATTCCAAGACTCGTTAACCGACTACCGCGATCCTTTTATAGATGAGAAAGCTGATTACCTCTACTATTCTGCCAATCCGGATGGCATTTTCAACATCTATCGCATCCCTCTAGGCACTAATGAACCTGTGTCGGAACAGTTAACGAGTGTCATCGGCGGGGCGTTTATGCCAAATGTTAAAAATAAAACGCTCTATTTTGCTGAGTTTAAAACAGACGGCTATATCATTTCCTCCATCGATTTATCAGCCATTATTCCGCAATCTTCTGCAAAATATAATCGGGAATCACTCTCTTATTTAAAACTTCCTGAGAAATCAGACCTCAACTATCCACCGAACACAGAGGATATTGAAATCCTTGAACCGTCAAAACTACAGCATTTGAGCCGTTCAGATTCCCTAATGATCCCTGATGAAGTAAAAAATCAAGAGCAATTGAAGCTAAAGCCTTATAACAATACTTTTACGAGCTTTAGCTTTTACCCGGTTATCCGCTTCGATAACTACAGTAAGAAAAATGGCAGTAATGGTCGTTTGCTCACAGCCGGGCAATTTGGAAATTTGGGCGGCAACCTGCTGCGTGATATGAAACTCGGCACCTATTTTTCATCCCGCGAAGTAACCGGACAGTTGAATTTATTTGGCAGTGCCCTGTTTGGTTTTGCCTCAGAACCCAGCAACGGAATTGGCGATTTTTTCAATCCCGCTCGGCTTACCGACCTCGATCGAGATTTATATTTGTCAGTAGAACACGTGGGTCTCCCCTTCATAAAAAAAAGCTGGTCTCCTACTGTTACCTTAGATTTTTATAATTTGCGCCGCAATGTTCGAGATGGACTTTCTATCGAAGAATTTCCTTGCACGGCGTGCCTGCCGGATACCACTAACGTTGATATCGCTTATAATATCTGGGAGGCCAACATTTTTCTTCGCAGCAAGGTCAATGAACACAACCTGATTGACCTGGGAGCCGGATACAGTCCTTATCGTGTTCAAACAGATGGATTTTACTCCCAAGAGCTGGAATCATTTATTCCTTCCTCATCCTCCGAATATTTTAGAGGAACCACTCTTACGGCTGCTTATATCTACGAGAAATGGGTTCCTTATTCCAATTCGGATGTCGCCCCCATAGGGTTTCGCGGAGCTTTACGGTATACTTACGAACCCAACAAATTACTTGATAAATACGAGGTAGAAGACGGTACCTTAAACCCACTCTATCAGGATGTAAAAAATCATTCTCTTGAAACCAATGTTCGAGTGGGATACCCAATAGGGCATCACTCTGCATTAAACTTTTATGGGCGCGGCTTTAGCTATCTCAATAATCCGGATGATTATTTCTATCTCGATTACATCGGAGGATTTACCGGAATGCGAAGTTATCCCTACTTTGCTCTTGGCGGTAATACTACGGCACTGGCAAAATTTTCGTATACCTTCCCGATTGCCCATAAATTACATACACAGGTTGGACGACATACTTTTGACAAACTATTTCTGCGATTATTTGCTGAAACCGGCAACGGTTGGAATAGTCCGCTCGAAATTGGTGATAACCTTAAAACAGGTATTGGAGGCGAACTACGATTTGCTTTTAACAGCTACTACCTGTTTCCACTCAAATTATTTATCAGCAGTGCTTATGGATTCAATAAATTTGATGTTACTTTACCCAGCGAATTTATTACTGAATCATCAAAAAGTGGGGTATCGTACGGACAAGATTTTTATTTCCATTTTGGATTGACCTTTGATTTTGATGTTCTAAATCATGATTAAAAAAGCAACCTTTTTAGGTATTCTATTGGTGTTAGCCATAAGCAGCACATCTGCTCAAAAGCTCCAAGAACCGCAGCAAATCACTATCGATGATCTAAAACCGAAAATCAATTACGCTCAGTCTACCCCTTTTTATCAACCGGTAAAAGAAAAAGCAGGATGGGCCCTGTTCAGTTCAGCAGTTATTCCGGGAAGCGGACAAGCAGCTAACAAAAAATGGGTTCGGGCAGGATTATATTTTTTGGCAGAAGCAGTGATGATTGGCGTATACCTCAAAGGCACCCACGATGCAAAAGTAGAAGAACGACGATATAAACATTTCGCAAATAACAATTGGAGCGTAGTCAACTATGCCCAATGGTTGGTTGAATATCACGAACAGAATAACTTGAGCAACAAATATGTCGACGATCTTGAACAGCATATTCAAGGCAAAACCGCGGCATACAATCCTAATAGCGACTGGTCTAAAATAGATATTGAACTGCTGCGCAATGTGGAACGTAATACCCCGTTTGTATATCCTGAACATATTGGAAACAATTTCTCGCACGTAATGCCGGATTACGGCTCCCAACAGTATTATGAACTAATCAGCAAATATTACCAGTATGGGCCGGGCTGGAATGATTTTGCAACTCAGTATCAGCTAAACTGGGACGGTAGTGGAATGCCCGAAAATTTTATTTTAGGAGCACGATTAGCCAACGATTTCAATGACAGTTATCGCCTGGCCGGGAACATGGTATCGTTTCTTATATTAAATCATATTGTATCGGCTTTTGATGCCTATTTAACAGTTAAGATTAAAAACCGAAAGCTTGAAACAGAAACAAATCTGTTAAATCCGCATCGCACCGTTACACTAAAATTTCATTTTTAAGTAATACCCAAAGAATCATATTTTAAGATATGTGGTCACAAATAAAATCATTACTCACAAATAAAATATTCTACCTTGGAGTAGGTGGTTTAATTGCTGCTGGGGCACTATTTCTGACGCTCCTAGATTTTGTAATTATGCCGGCTTACACCAATTATAACGAAGGCGTTACCGTCCCCGATATTACAGAAGTTTCCTTAGATGAAGCTCAGGATCTTCTCACTTCTTATGGGTTGCGATACGAAGTTGCCGAACGCCGATCTAACTCTGCTTATCCGGCTGACTACGTTATAGATCAAATGCCGGCTGCAGCAGAAATTGTTAAACCAAACAGGAAGGTTTATCTCACTGTTAATACAGAGGCGAACCCGACCGTTCAGGTCCCAAAAGTGGTAGATTTGTCACTTCGTAACGCTCGAATCCAATTGGAAAATTACGGGCTGCGTGTTGGTACTATCAGCTATGAATCATCACGGTTTAAAAATGTAGTGCTGCGCCAGTCGATACCTGCTGAAAATGTTGTACCCAAAGGTACTATGATCGATTTAGCGGTAAGCGATGGTCTCGGTGAAAAAATGGTAGATATACCAAATATCAAGGGATTACGTCTTTCTGAAGCGCAACAAAAATTACAGAAAGTGGGCTTGCGTATTGGTGAGATCCGATTTCAACCAAGTAAAGAGTTTGATCCCAATGTCATCATCAATTATGAACCACAAAAAGATCAACTTACGGAAGGAGAAACACTGAAACTTATTGTCTCTGAACGTTTCGAAGTAAAAGAAGAAGATGAATCCGGTGCTGTCATTGACACTTCAAATGTATCATCACCAGAAAATAACAACAATTAAACCGATATGAATTTTACGTTGCCTATTTTAGCACCTTCAATTTTAGCATCAGATTATACACGCTTGGGCGAAGAAATCGAAAAGTGTAATCAAGCTGATGTGCAGTGGTTACACTGTGATATTATGGACGGCCACTTTGTTCCTAATATCAGCTATGGCCCCAAATTTGTAGAAGCAGCTGGAAACTGTTCAGACGCCTTTTTAGATGTTCATTTGATGATTGAAAATCCGGATAAATATATTGAACGTTTTGCTGATGCCGGAGCGGATCAGATTACCGTACACCAAGAGGCCTGCCCACATTTACACCGAACCATTCAAAACATTCATAATTACGGGATAACTGCCGGTGTAGCTATAAATCCGGGCACCTCCTTACAAACAATTGAGCCGGTTATTGACGATGTGGATCTGGTTCTTCTGATGAGTGTAAATCCCGGATTTGGCGGACAATCTTTTATCGAAAATACCTATCGCCGCTTGCAAAAAATGAGTGCTATACGCGATGAATATGGCGCCGGCTTTCTCATAGAGGTGGATGGGGGCGTAAACATCGATAATATTCAAAAAGTTACGCAATGCGGTGCCGATGTGCTTGTAGCTGGTAGCGCAGTATTTAAAGCAAAAAATATCCCAAAACGAATTGAAAATCTTACGCAGAAAGCGAAAACGGGAAAAGGAACAATTGCTTAAATCCCATTAAACAGATTTACAAAAAATTCATACTATTTTCTTATTTTTAGGGGTTAAGATTTTAATTAAATAGAGGCCATTTATCGCAGAACAATCAACTGTTAACAAAGAAACCTATCAAATAGATGATGTAGAGCCTGTCCTTATTTTAGGTTTTCAGGACGAATATCTTAAAAAGATTGATGAAGCCTATCCCGATTCTAAAATTTCAGCTCGTGGTAATACCATAAGAATATCAGGTCCTAAAGAGGATTGTAACGAACTTATTGAGGTTTTTAGTGAGCTTGAACGTATGGCTGCTCGTAATCGAGACCTCACTGAAAGTGATCTTGAAACCGTTCTGGCTCTAAAACATAGCGACCGCAAAAGCGAAAGACCTAATCCGCTGCATGATACCCGTGTTACCGGCGATTTCATCCTCAATACTCATACCGGCGAAGCAATAACGGCAAAAACACCAGGGCAAAAACAGATCCTCGAAGCTGCTTCTACAAATGATATCGTGTTCACTATTGGACCGGCAGGAACAGGAAAAACCTATACCTCAGTAGCTTTGGCCGTTAAGGCACTCAAACAACGCAAGGTAAAGAAGATCGTACTTGCCCGACCTGCTGTTGAAGCCGGGGAAACACTAGGATTTTTACCCGGTGATCTGCGTGAAAAAATTGATCCCTACCTACGGCCACTATATGATGCACTCGAAGATATGATAGAATATGATCGACTTGAAATGCATCTGGCCAAGAACAGTATTGAAATTGCCCCCTTGGCCTATATGCGGGGACGAACGCTCAACAATGCTTTTGTGATTTTAGATGAGGCTCAAAACACCACTAATATGCAGATGAAGATGTTTTTAACGCGTATTGGATTTAACAGTAAAGCTATTATTACGGGCGATATCACCCAAACTGACCTACCTCATAAACAAAAATCAGGACTTATTTCTATACAAAAGATTCTTAAAGATATCGATGGCATTTCTTTTGTTTATCTCGATGAAAATGATGTTGTCCGCCACAAATTAGTGCGTGATATCATCGAGGCTTACGACAAATACGAAAATAAAAATGACAAAAAATCGTAGCATGGCGACAAAAGAACTTGCTGCCCACCCCCTTTATGAAGGAACGTTTAGCGTAGGCCTGGATACAAAATTCAACCGGATTGATCGAGATGACAAACCTGCCAAAGGCGCCTTAAAAATTTCATTAAATCCTTTTTGGATTCAATCGGGTGATAAAAATATTCTTTTTGACGTCGGAATCGGGGATTTTGGAGAAGGCACAAGTACCGATCTCATTAAGCAAAACCTGGACAAATTTGGACTGACGGAGTATGATATTACAGATATTTTTGCCAGCCATCTCCACTACGATCACATAGGAGGACTGGCAGGTCAATCATCGGGATACTGGGAATTGACTTTCCCAGATGCAAATGTCTGGGTTTCCAAAAAGGGTTGGGAGAAAGTGAGAAACATGGATGAGTATTATGACGATGAAAAAACAGAGTTCATTCATTTCTTAGATGCTAAAGCTAATCTTCATTTTCTAGATGAAGAAGATCAGCCCTATCCTGAAGTAAAAGTCAAAAAAATCGGCGGACATACCGAGTTTTCACAAGTGTTGTTATTCAATGACGGTGATCAAAAGTATTTGATGGCCGGTGATGTCTTAGCTACACGCGGAGAAATAAATCGGAAATTTGCCGCAAAGTATGATTTTGATGCGGATCAAAGTATGGAAGCTAGAAGAGCACTAACTCAAAAAGCCTACGAAGAACAGTTCACAATAATGGGATATCATGATACGCATCATCCCCTATTTAATTTAACCGATTATGATGAGGAACAGGGATACAAAATTGAAGCTATTAAGTAATGTCATTACCTAACTTTACCAACGAAATTTTTAGCTTTCTTGATAAACAAGACCTCTCTGGTAATTTAGAAGCTGCTGTAATTCTGGGATCAGGACTTGGTAGTTTTGCGGATCAGATCGAAGAATCATCGATTATTCCCTATGAAAATATTCCCGG
>CAYNKF010000102.1:0-7817 GCA_964397705.1 uncultured Balneolaceae bacterium
GGGACCACAAAATATTCAGGCGTATAGCAAGCAATTAACAAGCGATCTTGAGGAAGGTTTACCTGACTACGGATATCAGATTGAGGATCCTAACTGGCGGGCAGGACATATGTTCGGCATTCGATTGCCAACTTCTGTATCACTCAAAAAACTACAGCACCAACTCGATGAAAATAACATCCACGTTTCGGTGCGGGGCTCAGCGGTGCGTATATCACCCAATGTTTATAATGATAAGCAAGATATTGCTATGTTATATGATGTCCTGAAGAATGTGGGAAGAGATGTATAACATACAACGTTAAGCCGGAGCAGATCATGACAAAGAAAAAATCAGAAAAGCCACAACCAAACTATAGGCGCGTTTTCTGGATTGGCCTTGCTTATATCTTACTGCTTGGCCTGTTCACCTACTTTTTTAATCTTCCTATTTAACCGTTATGCACTGGATTGACTGGCTTGTTCTGATTGCATTTCTGGGGTACACCATCTGGGATGGTACACGGCACGGCAAGGAGAGTGAAAACATTGAGGGGTTTTTCCTTGCCAATAGATCAATGCCGTGGTGGGCCATGGGACTTTCGGTGATGGCAACCCAGGCCTCGGCTATTACATTCATCGGTACGACGGGGCAGGCCTATGTTGAGGATATGCGGTTTGTACAGATCTATTTGGCGGTCCCTTTTGCCATGATCATACTCTGCATGACGCTGGTTCCCTTTTTTAATAAGCTCCAAAATTTTAGCGCTTATGAAGTGCTTGAGGAGCGCTTCGGTCTCTCCACCCGGCTTTTTACAAGCTTTCTTTTTCTGATGTCGCGGGGACTCGGCCTGGGAATTATTATTGCAGCCCCCTCGTATGTACTTGCCATCTTACTTAACCTCCCGCTCTCGACGACCATCCTTATTATCGGGATTACCGCAACCCTTTATACGATGGTTGGCGGCATCAGCGGTGTTATTCGCACAGATGTAAAACAGATGGCGGTGATGATGTTTGGCCTCGGATTTTGCTTCTACTGGATCCATCACCAGTTGCCACCGGATGTAAATTTTACGGACTCCCTCTACCTTGCCGGTACACTTGGAAAATTAGATGCACTTGATATCAGCTTCGACATTAGTGAAAAGTATAATATTTGGACCGGTGTTTTTGCCGCGCTCTTTTTGATGCTTTCCTATTTTGGTACTGATCAGAGTCAAGTACAGCGCTATCTAACGGCAAAATCGCTCAACGATGCCCGAAAATCACTACTACTTTCCGCCTATGCGAAAGTGCCGATGCAATTTTTTATTCTCCTGCTGGGCGTGATGCTTTATGTATTCTATATTTTTAGCTCAGCTCCTATAACTTTTCACAGTACCGAACCGGTGGCTGAAACCGACCAAACTGAGCTTGCCGGTGAAATGCTTCAACAAGAGTATCAGGCTACGCATATGCAACGGCGGCAAGCTGCCTTAGATCTGCTTGAAAATAAAACGCCGAAAAATGCCGAGGCTTTTCGGGAGGCAGATCAGCATCTCAAGGATGTACGTGAATCGGAAATGGAGCGACAGGAAAAAATTACCGAATCAAGCCGAAATGATACGAACTATATACTGCCCTATTTTATTCTCAGCGAGATTCCCATCGGCATTATTGGTCTTATTGTAGCCGGTATTTTTGCAGCTGCTCTTTCCAGTATCGACAGTGAGCTCAATGCCCTTGCCACCATCTCCATAGTGGATTGGTATAAACGCCTTGATTCCAAAGATCACAGTGCGAAATGGTATCTAAAATCCTCGCGATTTACAACCGTGCTCTGGGGATTATTGGCCACCGGGGCAGCCCTGGCTTTGGGCGAAACAAGATCTATTATTGAACTAGTTAACAAAGTCGGCAGTTATTTTTATGGATCTATCCTGGGAGTTTTTGTTCTGCTGCTTTGGGTAAAGCGGGCAAATGGCGTCGGAGCATTAACAGGGCTTATTTCTGGAATGGTTACCGTCTTTTTCTTCGATCGTCTCTTTGAAAATCCTCAAACAAACAGCTGGCAATTAATCTTACCTTGGCAAGAGACCCCGGAAGGATTTACCAAAGCCATTGAATATTTGTGGCTCAATCCGGTGGGGACAGTAGTCGTTGTTATTGTTGGTATTTCCGTAAGCATTACCTGGAATCAAATGAGTGATAAAACACTACGATGATGATGACGACTTAACGGAAAACCTATCCCATTAAAAAAGCCCCGGCGTTTTACCGGGGCTTTAATAAATTAATTAGATATTATCTGTTTTAGTCATCCGGATTAAGGATATTCTCAATCCGAACTTCTACGTCAGCCAAGTGTGCTCCTGTAGCACGATCGCGAACACGATTTTGTGTATTCTGAACATCGTCTAATAGAATTTGCAGCTGATTCCGAACAATTGGTCGAATATCTGACTGGCTGACATCCACATCAGTCCAGCCTAAAAATTCTTTGAATGCTGATGGAATATCTGGGAGCTCTTCACTCATCAAGTATTCCATGCGTTCGAGGTATGCACGCTGCAGGTTGCGGCGATGCACTCCAATTTCGCTGTTGCTATCAAGTTCTGACCAGATGCCATTTCTAACATCATCCATCATTTCAAAGGCATCGTAAGTATCTTCTGATGACCGGGCATCAAATTCGATAAGCCGGGCAATGCGCTGCGGGTCGGTGAGATCGTTAAGCACGCGCACCTGAGAGCTTCGCATATTATCAACGACCGTTGATTGATTGATGCGGCTCAGAACATCTTCGTTTAATAACCAATCAGGGGTCATAAAGCCATAGTCCACTAGAAAGTCCATCGCTCGCTGTTGTGTTTCCTGCGAAACAAATGTATAAACCGGGCCTTCCTGGTTATAGGTTTTATGATTTTCATATACTCCACCTACGTTTTTCGTGACGTGTCCCATGTAGCGGTTCCACTGTGCTACAACGTTGTTATATAGCTCTTCCAGCTCCCCAAAGTTGGCACCGTCACGTTCTGTCCACTCAACCAGGTTCGAGATAATGCGTTTTAAGTTGGCAATACCTAGTTCACTGGCCTTCATAGCATCGTTACCTAGGTCTTCATTTTGCGAACGGGGATCAATTTTGTTACCCGTTTGACGTCCATAAAAATATACCGGATCATCAGCACGCTCACGCGTCCACTCGTTGAGTTTAGCTACTTTTTCTTCTTTGGTCATATCTTCTGGGAACCATGTATAGCCCCATTTGATGGACCATTTATCGTACTCACCGACAGCCGGATGGAAATCTTCGACTCCATCACCGGGCTGTGCAATATAATTAAAGCGCGCATAATCCATTATGGATGGGGCCGTACCGTGCTTGTCAGTAAATGTCGGTGATCGAAGCGAATCTACGGCATAAGCATAGCTGGATCCGTAGTTATGTGGCAAGCCAAGAGTATGACCAACCTCGTGAGCCGAAACAAATCGTATGAGCTCACCCATAACTTCATCCTTAAATTGTACAGATCGCGCATCGGGATTAGCAGCTGCTGTTTGTACGAAGAACCAATTGCGCAACAAGTTCATCACGTTATGATACCAACCAATATCGCTCTCCAAAATCTGCCCGGTACGTGGATCATGTACATGCGGACCGTAAGCATTCTGAATATCTGAAGCAAAATATCGAATTACGGAATAACGAACATCCTCAGGACTCCATTCGGGATTTTCTTCCTTTGATGGTGGATCTTTAGCAATAATTGCGTTTTTAAATCCAGCAGCTTCAAAGGCTTTCTGCCAATCCTCAACGCCCTGCTTTAAATAGGGTCGCCACTCTTTGGGCGTAGCAGGATCGATATAATACACAATTGGATTTTCGGGCTCTACAAGCTCTCCATCCAGGTATGCTTCTTTATCGCTGGGCACTAGTTTATACCGCGTAATGTACTGTTGCTCATTAGCCTTGTGCCGCTCAGTACCATAATCGGTTTGCTGTATGCTAAAATATCCTACCCGTTGATCATAGGAACGAGTCTCCCATTTCTGTTCAGGCAACAATACCATACTGTGGTTTACCTCTAATGAGATTGTACCTGTAGAGGAGTTTGATGGCGGATTTGAAGCTTCATATGTCATCCAGTTACGCGCCTCAATATTCTCCGGATAACTGTTGATATGCTCAATAAAAGAACGGTCAGTATCTAATCGACGTACTCGATATTCTTCCCGTTGACCGCTCTGCAATCCGAGTGCCGGGATATCGCTGGCATATAACTTTGTAACATCAATAACGACTCCGGACGAGTCCTTACCGAGTGACTTCACATCAAAAGAAGCAATGATAGGTTCAAAGTTTGAGTTTTGAACCGCCTCGTACACCGGTAGTGAGTCGCTGGCCACATTTTCGTAGGAAACATGGCGTAGCAGAATTTTGTCGTCCTTTTTCTGCCAACGAACGACCTGGGTATTCAACTTTTCGCCGCCGTAGCCAATTTCATCTTGCGTTTCCGCAATGCGAGATACGAGTAGCATTTCACGACTCAGCAAAGAATCAGGAATTTCATAAAAATAATCTTTATCAATCTTATGGACATCAAATAATCCTGTATCGGTATCAGCCTCGTCAGTGATAACTTCACTGTACGGCTTCATTCCGTTATCTGATTCTTTAGATGATGGGCTACCGCCTTTTGATTGGTCTTGAGCACTTTGAGTAGTAGCGCATGCCCCTAATAAGCCAACGCAAAATACCATAATACTCAATCGCTTCAATTCCTTGAAGATAGAATAACTCATAGATGGTTTTTTAATTTAATGTTAGTTTGTAATAACTCTTAAAGTGCGGGCTGTAACGAAATGAATCAACTACAAATAGCTATTTATATGTAAAAAAATATTTCAGCTACAACCTTTAGAGCTCCTTTTAATTTACAAGATATTTTTTAAAGTAATTCCATACGCTCCGATTAGTCAATTTGCTTCAGCTTTATTACCTTAAACAACCATTAGTAACCAAAGGATTATCGTTGGAACACTTACTTTACTTTCTAAAAGACTTAAAACGGGTTGGAGCCGTTGCTCCCAGTTCTAAGTTTTTAGCTAAAGATCTTGTCTCACAGCTCCAAAACAAGCTTACCGATACAGATTGCAAACCATTAAATATTTTAGAAGTTGGAGCCGGTACCGGTTCGCTTACTAAACAGATAGCAAGGCACCTTCGTCCCCAAGACTCTTTGGACATCGTTGAGATCCATAAAAAGTTTTATCAAATCATAGGTTCAAAGTATCGGCTCAACGATAATGTCCGTATTCATCATTCTGATATTTTAAACTTTCATCCCCAAAAAAAGTACGATTTTATATTTTCAAGCTTGCCTTATGAAAATATGCCTGAGAGTATAACTAAACAGATTTGGGAGAAGAAACTTAATCTTTGCTTACAAAATGCGTATATCAGCTATTTCAAGTATTTGAAATTCGGTGATTTTAAGAGTGACTTCGAGGAAAAAATTGTAAATACCTACAAGTATAACAAGAAGATTGTCTTTTTAAATATTCCGCCTGCCAAGATCTATACCCTTGAAATCAGTCAAACTGAAACGGATAAAGAACAGGAGAGCCTCAAAAACTCCAACGTCGCGTAATTAGAAAAATCCCAAATTCAGTACTGCTAACAGTAAGCTAAATAAGAACGCCCACCCGAAGCTTTGTATCTTCATTCCTTCTATAAGTTCATCTACCAGCATCAACATTAGGGCGTTAATTACAAGTATGAATAGTCCAAAAGTCAGTATTGTTATGGGAAGTGTTAGAAAAATAAGGATCGGTTTAACAAAACTATTTATAATCGCTAACAGTATTGCTACACCAATAGCTGTAAAGAAGCTTTTTATCTGTACCCCTTTGAGGATATAGCCAATAACAAAGATCCCAACGCTGTTTACTAATAATGACCAAATCATATCAATTATCCGTTTTGGTGAGAATTTGTGTACAGTACGGATAATTCTTCCAAAGGTTATGGGTGTTCTCCCTTCAATTCTTCAACTTTATCAGTCAACTCATCAAGGGCTTGATGACATAAAGAACAAAATTCAGAAATCTTTTCACCCAAATCATCTGATATTTGTCCAGATTTAGCCTGTTCCTCAATTGTAAGAACAAGTTCGTGGGCGTGCTCCATACCCATATATTTTAGATTGGGCTTAATTTTGTGGGCTTGCTTGGAGAGCTGTTGCCATTCCTCACTCTCATAATGGTTCTGGATATTTTCGAGAGCTGCAGGAGTATCTTCAAGAAATGCTTCGGTGGTTTCAATAACAATGGAATCGTCACCCATTGCAATTTCACGCAAATAAGACAGGTCAGTTACAGATTTGTTATCCACAGAAAAACGCTTTTAAATTAACCATTTAAGTATGCAGATTATTACATACCAAATACGCATTTCTGCTATTGCAATACAAATTAAACTTTGTAATTAAGCCGTCTAATTATCTTATCCTGTCAACATCACAATGCCCACGAGCACCAAGAATGTTATTTTCAGGATTAATGCCTTCCAATTTTTCATAGTAGTTGCCGATAACTTATTGTTACATTTTGTCGGAAAAGCAACTAAGTAATAATAAATCCTTCCTTAAATATCAAGTTATCCACATTGATATTTATATATTTCACCGCTTTTTGCTTCCCGTCTGTGCTTTCAAGAGAAATAAAACGGCAATTTGTTACAAATTTGTATAGATAGCTGACATGCCTCAAGTTTTCCACATAGTTATCCACATATACTAACTACCTTGTGGAAAGGTCGGCTTTTTGCAGTCGTCTTGAATTAAAGACCACATTTATAGAACTAAATGCCATGGCAGCTTCAGCCAGAACCGGATGCATCATTCCCATAATCGCAAGGGGTATCATAACTACATTATAAAAGAATGCCCAAAAGAGATTCTGCTTTATCTTTTTGAATGTAGCTTCACTCAGCTTTATAGCTTGTACCACCGATTGCAACTCTCCTTTCACAAGCACAATGTCGCCCGATTCTATAGCCACGTCGGTACCGGTACCGATAGCGATACCCACATCGGCCTGTGTTAATGCAGGGGCATCGTTAATGCCATCGCCGACCATAATAACTTTATTGCCATTTGACTGAAGATGTTTGATCTCATTCGATTTTTGATCAGGAAGTACGCCTGCGATTACCTGCTCAACACCTACTTCTTTTGCCACTGCGCGCGCCGTACGTTCATTATCTCCGGTAATCATAACTGGTGTAAATCCCATCTGTTTGATGGCAGATATTGCCTTTTTGCTGTCTTCTTTAATAGGATCAGCTATAGCTATCAGTCCAACCAGCTCTCCCTCTACTCCAACTAACACTGTGGTTTTGGCCTCCTCTTCATACTGTTCAAGAACAGTTTTCGCATCATTGCTGACCCCAATATCACGTTCTTCAAATAATGATATGTTACCGACCACAACTTCTTTTCCTTCAACCTTTGCTTGAATTCCTTTTCCCGTAACAGCCTTAAAGCCGGAAGCCTCCCAAAGATCAATTTCTTGCGCCTTGGCATGATCAACAATAGCTGCTCCAAGAGGATGCTCGGACCCCCTTTCAGCAGCAGCTGCATATTTAAGGATTGCTGCTTCATCCCAATCTGATAATATCTCCACATCTGTGACGGATGGTTGTCCCTTGGTAATTGTTCCGGTCTTATCAAATACAATTACATCCGTCTCGCGCAAGAGCTCAACGGCTTTACCCTTACGGATTAGAATGCCGTTTTCGGCTCCAAGACCGGTTCCTACCATTAAAGCCGTGGGCGTAGCCAATCCCAATG
>CAYNKF010000103.1:0-7799 GCA_964397705.1 uncultured Balneolaceae bacterium
CTGGCGGCGCAGCGACGTCGAGATCCACGGCGATCTCAAGGTGCAGCAGGCGGTGGAGAAGGAGAGGGCCCGGTGGCCACTACGCAAACCCACGAAGTACGAATTAATGCAATCTTCTTTGAAGGCAATCGTCGAGCCCTGCAAGAAATCGGTGTCGATTGGTCAACCATTTCTGAAAATGTTCCGGAAGGTTTACTTAGTGAACCAAGCAGCGGAGGTCAAGGTGGGGGAGGCCAACAGGGTCAAACTCAACAAGTTCCCATCACAACCGATGGCCCCTTTGTTCAAGTTAATTCCAAGGGGGCACAAAGTGTTTCGCAAAACGTTTTCAATTCACTTATCAATTTTGGAGAAATTGGGGATTCCGGTATTGAAGTACAAGCTCTATTTAGTGCTTTTGAAGCGGATAACCTCGGTGAAATTCTTGCTTCCCCTACGGTAAAAGTGATGGACGGACAGGAAGGAAATATACAGGTAGGACAGGATTTCTCAATTAAACAGCGTGATATTGCTGGCAATGTCGTGGAACAGTTTTTCTCGGTCGGTACCATTCTTACGGTAACACCGCAGGTACTTACGCAGCGAGATACGACCTTTATCCATTTGGATATTGAGGCCGAACGCTCATCTGCTCAGCCTGATCCGGTCAGTACGATTATCAACAAGCAGGAAGCTCAGACTCAGGCCTTGCTGCTTGATGGCGAGGCAACCGTTATTGCCGGATTATACCGAACCGAACGCGCGGATGTACGACGAGGTATTCCTATCCTGAAGGATCTTCCGCCATGGTTTTTTGGGTTACGGTATCTATTTGGATACGAGTCGCATGATTACCAGATGCGGGAGCTTGTGATATTAATACAGGCATCCTTAGAGCCTACAATACCTGATCGATATGGTAAAAAAGATTTCAGAAATAAATATGAAGTGCTGCAGGATGAACGTGATCGAATGCAGCAAGAGGCTTCTAAAGGTCAGAAAATTATGAATCGGAAGGAAGATGAAGAGCTTCAGGAGATGTTTGACAGTGAGCCGGAGGAAGAAAATCCACAACCTCAGGAAAAACAGGAGGAAGAAAAGCCTGAATTGGAACCTGAGCAAAAAGAGGCAACGAATTCTACTGCTGATCAGCAATCAGAGAATATGGAACCTGATTCGTTAGATGAAGAAAGCGAACAACAAGATCCTCCCGAGGCAATGAAGGATCCGGAAGTTAAAACGGAGAAGGTGGAGCTAAATCTTGGTGGAGAAGAAGATGTTCAACCGGATACTGCCAGCCAAGATAGCGATAGTGAAAATACAACTACCACGAATTCAGAAGCCCATGGTAATGTTTCGGGGAGCGATAACGCACTTTCTACATACTACATTATTGGGGGATCATTTCGTGTCATGGAAAATGCTGAAGAGCATAGAAGTGAACTTGCTGAGAAAGGCTTTAATCCTTCCATAATTAAGATGCAGGATACAGATATTCATCTGGTTACTTATCAGGGCTTTGATAATCTTGACAGTGCCAAAAAGGGCCTTGCTGATATCCGACAAAATGAGAATTCAGAAGCCTGGGTATATAAAGCGAAATAGATTTAATTCGCTTTTCAAAACATAACCCTTTCAAAGGCACTCAAGTAATTGGGTGCCTTTTTTAATGAATTATTTCATCATATCTATGATTGTGTCTTTTCTATTTACCAACTGGTATTGCTTCATCAGGTTTGCAGTAAGGCAAGAATGCACCGGCAGGATGGTAATAGTATCGCCGATATCATAACGCTCCAATACATGGTTTGAACAACGAATGATACCATGTTCCTGGGAGAGTTTTATGAGATGTGACGTATTGTCTAAAGGTTCCCAATAGTTATCAACGTTATGTGCAACTGTTCCATAATGAGTAACGTCATTTTCAGTTATGGACTCTTTGGAAAAGTGGATCGCCCCGCCGTGAATAATCAATTCTTTTCTTTCGGGATATTTATCCACCACGGGACAACGCATCGCAACGGCAATGTTAGCATAACTACAGCTGCCAATTTGATTTTGCATTAGATCATAAAATACGAAGTTGCCCGGACTGATGGCATTAATAGGACCAAAGTTATCGGCAATAGAACAACAAGGGGTATCACCGGAACATATTTCAAAGTCTCCGAAATCAGGTTTAATATGCTTTCTCAAATAAACAAATTGATTGTTTATTGAGTTTTGAATCTCCGAAATCTCATTTTTCGAACGGCAACTATATGAGTGTCCTGCATGAGTGTAAAATCCAATCCAATTGATATATTTGGTGTCATTAATAACAGCTATGAGGTCTTTTATATCTGAGATATTATCAGCAGTCAATCCTGATCTTGCTGAACCGGTATCAATTTCGATATAGGCATTAATCGAATTCGCCAAGTGCTTATCTAAATATTTAGTAGTTTCGGGCTTATTAATTAGTAATGTTAAAGAAGTGGTTTTTGCAAGATTGTTGATTTCTTGAATCCAGCCGACATTACAGGGAAAAGCGATAGTGATATCATTCCAACCGGCTTCAGCAAAATATCGGGCCATATCAACCGACGAAACAGTGATAGCTGAAACGCCTGCATCTTTTATCCAATCTCCCACATGTTTCGACTGGTGGGTTTTCATATGTGGTTTTAATCGCAAGTTATGGTTTTGAGCTTTTTCAGCCATCCGCTTGATGTTGGACTTGCAAATATCTTCATCCAGCAGTAGGGTGGGCGATGTTCTTTTCTGCATGAGTACAAATTAACTTTAATTTAAAAAGCCTCGGCTAATATTCTTAACCGAGACTTAAATATAATATGAGAAGATCAGTTTTCTTATTACTGCTTACTATCAGCAACTTCGTTTACTTTATTCCAGACTCTGAAAACATTCCCGGAGGCAATTTTCTCAATTTCGTTTTCTGTATACCCGCGTTCTAAAAGCTCAGCAAATAAATTTGGGTAAGTGGATACATCTTTAAGGCCCTTTGGCAGGGTTGGTCCCACGCCATCGTAATCTGAACCTAATCCCACATGGTCAATACCTACTAGATCGACGACATGGTCGACGTGATCTGCTACTTTTTCAACAGTACTGAATTTGAAGTTTTCCTGAAAATATTCTGATCGAAATTGAGCTGCTTCTTCACTGTCAGGATCTAATTCTTTTTCTTCGATTCGCTTTGCAATTTCTTGCCGCACTTGTTCCTGACTATTTTGAGAGGTACTATCCAGGAAGGTTGAACCAAAATTAATCATGATAACCCCGCCATTTTCACCAAGATTTTTGATGAGATCATCACTCATATTTCGTTCAAACCCGGGTGTAAAATGTCTGCAAGAAGAATGAGTAGCCACAACGGGCGCTTCCGTTACATCCATAACATCATAAAAAGCGCTGTCTGTGATGTGAGAGACATCCACCATCATTCCCAATCGGTTCATTTCTTTCACCACATCTTTACCATATGCACTCAAACCGTTATGCGTGTCGGCAGTGGTATCATATGAGGAATCACTAAGCCGGTTATCTTTAGCATGCGCAAGTGTAATATAGCGGACTCCGCGATCATAGAAGTGTCGCACATTTGATAAATCTCCTCCAACGGGAGCTCCGTTTTCAATACCCAGGGGCAGGGAAATTAATCCCTTTTCGAAATTGGCTTGTATCTCTTCCGGTGAAGTAGCGATAGCAAACTTGTCGGGATTCTCATTGGCAACGCCTTCCATCATATCTATAAGGCTGTCAGCGGCAGCTTTGGCTCCACCGGTTTCCTGATATTCTACGGGAATATAAATAGACATAAATGGTGCATCCAGACCTCCTTCTTTGGCTCGTGGGTAATCAAAATTCAGTTCGGGTGCTGCTTTTGAAATATCAACCCACTCATCTTTTAACTGGTAGGGAACATCAATGTGCCCGTCTACAATAATTACTTTTTGTGCAAGTTCATTTGCCTGCTGTTCATACTGGTTGGTTTTGGCACAGCTGGCGAATACCATTACCAGTAAAAAAACAACACTTATATTTTTGATACGCTTCATCCTTTAATTTATTTAATTAAAAAGTTTGGTTGAATGTTGGTCAAAAAATGGTCCTTTGCAAATTTTATAAAACATTTTACAAAATGGGAGTTAAGAAAAGTTTTTAAATAATTGAAGAATTTGTTTTTGAGAAGATCGATTAAAAAGAAGGGGGCGTCCACTGAATTCGAATAAATGTAACTCTTTATCAGTATCAGTAAAACTGATCTTAAAGGTTTTTAGGGTTGGCTTAAGTTTGCGTAATAATAAATTTACCCCCGAAGTGGTAGGAAATACTTCTTTTATGGTTTCCTTTTTGAACTGTTCTTCTTGAACTTTTTTGCCATTCTTTAAATACAAAACCAGAACGTTTTTATCCGTAGCTTTTAACGTTATTTCAATTGGACCATTCATAATCTGCAGATAGCAGAGAATTGTTATTGCAAAGAAAATAAACGCACCTAACCTGGTAATACTTTTCCAAAAAGGATCTTCTATATTCCAAAAAACAGTAAATGTGATTACTGCTAGTATTGCCGAAATAACAGCCCCTGTTCTCCAAAAGTCATAATTCTCTTCTGAAATAGTTATGGATTTGTCCATTAGATAGTATTTAAGTTAATAGTTGAGAAAATAGATCAATTTACACTTGCAACTAAACATCGGGTCTGATAGATTTCTAATAATGAAATTGGTCAACCAACGGGTAAAACAAATATTATAGATTATGGCTAAAAAAAAGAAAGATTCTGAAGGTAAAACAATAGCTATTGCCGTTATTTTATTTGCTGCCGGACTGGTTGCACTTATTTATGCCATTCAATTTATCATTGGTTATTTCTTCCCCAATCTGTAATTCTATTTCCGAACAGAATTACCTGTTTCTTTATTTACCCAGCCCGTATTTATAAGAGCATGATTGTTGATGGGCTCTTTTAATATGCTTTTAGACCCGCAGAGAACTAATTTGCGGGAAACATTAAAAAATTTTAATATTTCTGTAACAAAGCACTGCTTGAGTTCTCTATTAAATACAGAGGGCATTGCTCTGATTAATAATTATTAATTGATTTCGGGAATCTACAAACGGTATGTACGTATGAAAACAATAGCTTTTACCAATCAAAAAGGAGGAGTTGGAAAAACCACCTCAACGATTAATGTTGGAGCCGGACTTGCCCAAGAGGGATTCCAGGTTCTGTTAGTTGATTTGGATCCACAGGCTAATTTGACCTATTCACTACGCCTTAGCTCCAACCGCTTAGATAATAGCATTTACAACGTGTTGAAAGGTGAAATTGAGGCAGATGAAGCCATTATCAATCACAATGGATTTGACATTATGCCTTCTTCCATTGATTTATCAGGAGCTGAGATGGAGTTTGCCAATGAACCTGCTCGTGAGATGTTACTTAAGAATAAGCTTAATACCTTATCCAAGGATTATGATTACATTCTGATTGACTGTCCTCCGAATCTAGGATTGCTGACGCTTAATGCCTTCACAGCTGTTAAGGAGATCTTTATTGTACTTCAATCAGAGTATTTAGCTTTACATGGACTATCAAAGCTTATGGATGTTATCCAGATTGTTAAAGAGCGGTTGAATCCTGAAATCGAAATCAGTGGTATCATTTGTACATTGTTTGACGGGCGGAAAAACCTTAACAATGAGGTAGTAGATCATATTCAGGATTACTTTGGTGATAAGGTTTTTGATACTATAATCAGAGATAATGTAGCCTTGGCAGAAGCACCGAGTCATCATAAAACCATTTTTGAGTACGCACCTGATAGCCACGGAGCCAAAGATTACAAGGCGTTGGCGCAGGAAATCAGAAATGGCCAGTTACAGCACGCGTAGAACACTAATAGGGATCAGGGTATTATGTCTAAGAAGAAGAGTTTAGGGAGTAGTCCCATTGCCTTTAAATCCGAAAAAAGCACAATGGGATTTATTCCTGATCGAGGGGTATCAAAAAATAAAAAGGATACCAATACTGCTGTTATAGCTAAAAACCAAACCAAGGACAATAGAAAACAAGAGAGCAGATCGAATGGCAGAACAAAAGCAAAAAAGAAGAACAAAAAGAAAATTGTCAGCTACTATTTGGAAACCGATCTCATTAATAAAATAAAATCGATAGCTGATAATAATGATATGTATTATTCTGCACTGGTAACTTCAGCACTTAAAAACTGGATTGCCAACAATAACTGATTTCTCGTTTTTCTGTATGCATATTAGCTTATAAATACCATTTTTTTGATTCTTTTTTAATGCTCAGTTCCTTATCCTACGGGTCGCCAAGTATAATAGAGCTTTAATCCTGTGGAAAAAACGGTATCAGACCCACTTCTGACCACTAATCGGTATAAGCTACAGTTCGCCCAAACAGAAGCTAAGCTGCGTGCTGCTCAATCACTTAGATATCGTGTGTTTAATATAGAGCTTGGTGAAGGATTGGACGATTCTCATCTGAAGTGCCTTGATGTTGATAAATATGATTTGCAGTGTGATCACCTAATCGTTGTAGATCAAAAAAAAGATCGCGTGATAGGTACCTATAGATTGCAGACTTACAAAAATGCATCTCAGAAGCATGGATTATATACAGCGGATGAGTTTGACCTTTCTTCGATTCCTGAAAAAATACTGCAAATGTCGGTAGAAGTTGGTCGTGCCTGTATAGAAAGAGAACACCGAAATGGACGTATACTGTATTTGTTATGGCGAGGAATAGCAAAATATATGGAAATAACTGACCAGCGCTATCTACTGGGATGTTGCTCCATCAAAAGTATGGATCCTGCAGATGGATGGGCGGTATGGGATTTCCTGAAAAATAATAATCATATCCACAATACTATATCTGTTGATACCAAGGAGGACTATTATTGCCCTGAAGTTGATAGGCCGGATGAATCCTGGGAAAATGTAACCTTACCAGAACTATTCAATCTATACATTAATTTAGGGGCCAAAGCCCTATCAAAACCAGCCTTGGATAAGGCTTTCAAAACAATTGACTTTTTAATATTAGTAGATCTTGAGAAGCTTGATGATCGCTCAAGAACACTATTTTTTCGTTAGCTATGAAAAAAATGATTGAGAATGTAAGGGCTTCTCTTCGTCTTATTCTTTTTTTCTTGCTTTCTTTAGCCACGGTTATTTTGGTTGGAGCGGGTAATGTGTTGCTTCGTCTCATAAAACCCTCGGTGGTTGCTAAATGGAAAAATCGTATTATAACTATATGGGCATACCTAACTGCCCAAATTCTGGGGCTTAGCATTACTTCCGAAGGGACACCGCCCAGTCCACCATTTTTTCTGGTATCTAATCATTTAAGCTATATCGACGTAATACCATTGTGGTATTTTTTAGATGGGACATTTATTGCTAAAAGTGAAGTTTCAAAATGGCCGTTTTTTGGATGGGGAACCAGAACTCTTGGAGTTCTTTTCATAAATCGAACTTTGCAGAGCGATGTTCGTCGGATGAACCATCTAATTGCAGATACAATATCAAATTCACAAGGCATTATCTTATTCCCTGAAGGAACAAGTTCGAAAGGGGAAAGGGTTTTACCTTTTAATTCCTCTTTATTAAACTACCCGGCAAAAAAAGAGATGACGGTGAGTTCTGCGGTCATTTCATACCGTTCGACAGATGCTGACCGGCCGGCATGGTCGCATGTATGCTGGTGGGGAGATATGGCTTTTTGGCCTCATTTTTGGGAATTACTGAAAATAAAAAAGGTAGACGTTAGGATTAGA
>CAYNKF010000104.1:0-7798 GCA_964397705.1 uncultured Balneolaceae bacterium
CAACAGCCGATCCGCCCAGGCTGGTGATATCCTGTCCCACTTGAAAGGTACGCTTATCAAAATTCATCTGCATTTCGGATTGTTCTGCACGTACAAATAGCTCTCCGAGATTTTCGGAGGTCGGGGTCATATTAATGGTACCCAGATCTACGGTTTCACCTCCCGAAACTTGAATATCTTGAGTATGGGGTTGGAAAGAGAGAAAAGTGATCTTTAACACATATTGGCCGGGAGAAACATCAATAGAAAAAGATCCCTCGGCATCGGTAGAAGCACCCGTTATGATGTTGGTTTCACTTGAATCATAAATAGCCACCGAAGCACTCGATAAAGGCTCACCTTCCTGATCTAAAACAGTACCGGATATTGAGTCATCTGATTGCGCAAGAGTGGGAATTGAAAAAAGTAATAGCAGAGAAAGTATTGAGAGTAACTTTTTCATCTTGTGTAGATGTTGAAAATATGACGTTATTCAATTTGATTGAATCAAAAGATAACAGCTGATACTGTTCAAACATTAAATGAATACTGAAGAAAATTTGAAGATTTCTCAGTTCTGGAAGTCAATCATAACAGTATGCCAGCCATCTTCGAATGTATAAGAGATGGTATAATGGTATTGGTCGGCAATTCGTTTGATTATTGCTAGACCAAGTCCAATAGAGTTGGAATCAACGTTATCTTTTTTGAAACGTCGGAATAGTTCTTCGGGTGTCGAGGAAAGCGGATCTCCTGTGTTAGAAATGCGAAGGTGCTGGTTGTTTAAGGAGATGTCAATATTTCCCTCTTTGATATTGTGTTTTATGGCATTTTGGAAAAGATTGGTCCATAATATATCAGCAAGAACAGGATGCATCTGTACTAAAACATTATCTTTGACATCGGTTTCAACGGTTAGACCGTTAAGCGTTATAAATTCATCAAAGGATTGGGTGCTTTCCTTGATCAGCTCTGATAAATTAACCTCCTCTTTATCGGTAAACTCATGGTTTTCAATTTTGGTGAGAAGGGCTAATGATTCACTGAGTCTTGATAACTTTTTTATCGATCTTTGGCTGTCTTCCACAAATTGATACTGCTCGGCCGAAAGATCGGTTTCGGTAAGCAGTTCCAGTTTACCTTTCATGATGGAGAGCGGAGTTTGGAGCTCGTGGGAAGCATTTTCTGCAAACTCTTTAAGGTTTTTATAGTCGGATATGGCTTTACTGGTCATCTGCTCTACGAAGTTATTTAAATCATCGAATTCAGCAACAGAGGTTTCTTCAGCGGTGATTGGCTCTTTATCTTGCAGGCTAAAGTTTTTAATGCGGTCCAGTGTTTTGCGGAATGGTTTAAATAGTCTGTTAGAAACAATGAATCCAACTCCTACAGCACCAATAACTTGCAGTCCCAAAATCCAGAGCAGTATTTGTATTACGGCTTCAGTGATATCATCAGACTCTACCAGTGCCCCATAGGTTGTTATGCGGTAAGCACTTCCCTCAACATTGCGATAGGCAACAAGCTTCAGATTGCTTTCCATCTGCTGCAATCGGTCGTGCCAGACCAAGGTATCGCGAATTTCTACACTTGGTTCTACACGATTTGGAAGAGCAACTATTTTTAAATTGGTGTCATCGTCATCTTTTACTCTTTTTTCAAAGTTTTTACCTTTTTCCAGAAGGTATGTTACCCGCTCAACCCGATCTAAAAAACGCCACTTTAGTTCATTATCGAGTTCGTCCTTTATAACGTGGTAGGATACAAAACCCGCTATACCCAGCACAATAATAGTTACCGTAAGGTAAATGAGAACAAATTTTGTTATCAGCTTCATGGTAATTAATGAACTTTAAATTTGTATCCTATACCGTAAACACTTTCGATATAGTCCTCAGCACCGGCATTTTCTAATTTTTTGCGTAAATTTTTAATGTGTTGATATACAAAATCGAGGTTTTCGAGATGATCAACGTAATCGCCCCAAAGATGTTCAGCGATGGTTTGTTTTGAGAGTACGTGGTTTTTATTGGATGAAAAATAGAGCAGCAATTCATATTCCTTAGGCGTAAGGTTTACGGGATCTCCATCGACGGTAACTTCCATTTTTTTAGTGCTAATGGCGATCTCATTCACATTAATAATTTCCTTGCCGTCGCGCTGCTGCCTGCGATTTACGGCTTTAATTCGTGCATGAAGTTCGGGCAGTTGAAACGGTTTGGTGATGTAATCATCGGCACCTAACTCGAGTCCTTCTACCTTGTCATCCAGGGCGTTTTTTGCTGATATGATGATGGTTCCGGTTTCGGGATTTACGGATTTTAACTCCCGCAAAACCTGTAGGCCCGAACCGCCGGGAATCATAATGTCAATAAGTACCACATCGTAGGTGTACGACATTACTTTGTCGAAAGCGGCGGAATACGATTTTGCAGATTCGCAGATATATCCTTCACGCTTCAGATACGTCTGTATATTTTGCAGCAGATCTTCGTTGTCTTCGATGATAAGTAATTTCATAGCAGCTCAAACATAACAAATGAATTTGAAGCAAAACTGAAGGTCGATAAATATATTTATATCGTATGTAGATTAGTACTTTTAAAAGCATTGGTTATATTTTAATGGTATCAATACAAATCTGACCTACATCCGGAGATATTATGCGGCATATTTTACTGATATTACTTTTTGGCATTATGCTGGGAGGATGTGCTTCTAAACAGGAATCCCCTTCTGTTAACGAGCAATCAAATCCGGCTGTTGAACAGGAAAAAGAGGGTTCTGTTGCATTAAAACAGGAGCCCGAAGTTTTTAACCGAGAGAAAAGCAGTGTGGGACAGTTGGTTTATATACCTGTCTATTCGCATATCTACCAACAAAATCGCCAGAAAACATTTAATCTTACTACAACACTAAGTATTCGGAATGCAGACCCGTATCGCCCCTTTACAATCACTGAAGTAGCCTATTATGATTCGAAAGGTAAGCTAATTCAACAGTATGTTGATTCGACAGAGCAAATTAGGCCCTTGGCATCAACCTCCTATGTCATTGAAGAAGCAGATTTGCGTGGCGGTGTCGGGGCTAACTTCTTGGTACGATGGCACTCGCAAGAACCTGTCTATCCTCCGATTATTGAAGCGGTTAACATCAGCACTACGCAACAGCAGGGAATTTCATTTTTGAGCGTCGGACGAGTACTTAAAGAGCTAACTATTAGTAGTTCCCAGAACTAAAATAATTGATACGGAAGTATTTAAAAGCTTGGCTATGTTCTACCGATTTTGTTTTAGGAGTTTTGGTTAGCCGAAAACTTCGACTCTATCTCTATTACCCCATAATGTCCCTGCATGCCGTATTGGGCAGAGGAACCCGGAGGAAGAACCCTGACAGAGACGATATCGCCGCGAGCAAACATACTTGAAACACGGGAGTAGCTTCGCCCTGCTTTTTGACCGTCGACAACAAACAGTGGTTGTGCCGTGGGATTATTAATTGATTTATGACCTCGTATGATGACATGAATATTGTCACCACTGCCATTGAGCTGTACGCTGCTGGCACGACGCAAAAAATCCTCAAGCGTCCAATAATTGGTATATTCCTGGGATTGTATCTGGTTAGACTGTTGGCTGGTAGTAGCACATCCTAAGGAACCAAGCAATAGCACACATAATCCTATCGATATACCTAAGTTTAATCGTTTCATAACGGTGGGATTGGATTAAGAATATTAGGTACTTATCAGTATAGCTATTTGTCAGCAATTAAGTAAATAAAAATTAGTATGTTATCGGATATTATTCATTAATCTGTGTGAATAAGGATAACCCCAAAATGTCCCTCCATGCCAAATCGTGCTGTTCGTGATGGAGGAAGAACTTCGATATAATTTATTTCACCGGGATATAACATTTCGGAGACATTAGCAAAGTTTCGTCCAGCTTTTTGCCCATCAATAACAAATAACGGTTGGCTTGTGGGACTGTTAGTAGTACTTATACCACGGATGATAACTCGCTCACTACCCGGACTTCCAGTAATTCTTGCTTTGGCACTTCTCTGAAGATGATCCTTGAGGGTCCAGTTATTTTCAGGAGTCGTCTTTTGTCTATTATCCTTATTTGTTGTACTGGTGGTAGAACAGCTCATTACTGTCGAAAAAAAACTTACTATAAGAAGTATGATAAGTGGTTTTAAAAACTTCATAATCTTATGGTCTTTTGAGATTATTGGAACCAACCTATAAAACTCGGGGCTTGATTTAAAAAATATGTGACAGAACGATAATGGCCAGTGATAAGACGCATTAATTATTTAAGATGGTCTCGTCCAGCATATCGGTATCTTTAAAAACAAATTTGTTGGTGAAAAGAATCCCTAAATACACCGACAGTATGGTACCTGAAAAGATGGCAACCATAATCATTATTTGATATTTGATGGCAATAAGAGGAGAGCTGCCGCTTAAAATTTGCCCGGTCATCATACCTGGTAGAGAGACAAGGCCGATGGTGGCCATCGAAGCTAATGTGGGATTAGCTGATTTTTGGAGTGCATCACTAAAAAATGAATGTACCGCCTCAGATCGTGTTGCCCCGCATGATAAATAAAATTGATAGCGTTCCTGATGCTCATTTAAGCTGTAATAAAAGGCATTAATTCCAATAACGTTACTTCTCAGGCAGTTACCCAGTACCATTCCGGTTATGGGGATGGTATATTGTGCCGCCAGCAATTTTGGGAGCTGTATTACCACTTCCAGGAAAAAGAGATCGATAACGATGATGCCAAAGAAGGTTGCTCCGAAAATGGGTAAAATTACCGACCACTTGCGTTTTAAGTCACTGCGGTCAATCGTGGCAAAATCTGCAACGGCCACCATCACAAAAATCCACGCAGCATTAATCCAGGGATTATCATATTCAAACAGATACTGCAGATAATATCCCACAAAAAGCAACTGCAACACCATCCGTACCGAGGCAGTTAACAGCTTTTTGTTGAGCCCGGTTCGATATTTCCACAAAATATAAGCCGGAACCAGCATGATAATAAAACCGATTCCCAGCTGTGTCCATGTGAGATCTATAATTTCCATTACGAGAGTTCTATGATGTTATCTGCTTGGGCAACCCAGAATGGATCATGTGAAGTTGAAATTACGGTATGCTCCCTGTCAAGGAGCAATTCTGCGGCTTTTTGTTTAGATGCTTCATCTAGTGCCGAAGTCGGCTCATCCAGCAAAAGGAGCGGCTTGTCAAGCAGGTGACAAAGTGCTAATCCCACGCGTTGCCGTTGACCCGTGGAAAGGTCGCGAAACTGTTTGTCTAGAATGTCCGGAGCCAACCCTAAAGTTTTCAATGTACGAATCCGATGTTGTTCAAAGTTTTTGTTTTGGCTGGATTGGTTCGCTGCAAATTCAAATGGTTTGTCCATAACCTCAGAAACCGTGCCGGCTCCCAAATTTAAATCCTGGGGTAGCCAAGCTGTTTGTTTGCGTACTTTTTGGGCATCATATGTTTTGCGATTAACTGAAATGGTGCCACTTTGCGGTTTATAAAATCCTAAAAGAAGTTTTAGGAGCGTACTTTTGCCGGAACCGGATTCTCCTTTCAACAAGGTATGTTGGCCGGGAGCTGCTTTAAATGAGAAGTCAGTTACAATGCGCTCATTTTCAAAACCAAAGGCTACATTCTCAAATGATATGTCGGGTGATGCTGCCAAAATGATCGAGATGATTTTCTGTTAAAAAGGAAGGGGTTCTCCAGTTGTTTCGGCGCGCTGCCGGTGTAGCTCTTGCAACCGTTCGGTTATATGTCCCTTTGTACCGTTGCCGATTATGCGCTGATCAATTTCCACTGCGGGAACCAGTTCGCCCATGGTGCCGGTGGTAAAGCACTCGTCGGCGGAGTACATTTCAGCCATACTAATTCGTTTTTCTTCCACGGGAATGCCATTATCTTTGCACAGGTCAATGACGATACTGCGCGTGATACCCGGCAGGCAGCTATCGGCATAAGGAGTAAGCACTTTTCCTTTGTTGACAAAGAAGATGTTTGTGGCATTCACTTCAGATACATAGCCTTCGATATCCATCATGACAGCCCCATCTACGCCGGCAACGTTTGCCTCAATTTTAGCCAGAATATTGTTGATTAGGTTGTTGTGATGAATTTTTGAATCGATGCACTGCGGTGGATTTCGGCGTATCGAGGACGTAACTAATTGGAGGCCTTCTTTATCATCATGAATCGGCGGTTTCCATTCGGCCAGGACAATGAGTGTTGGTCCGTACTGGTTTACCCGTGGATCCATGTAAGAAGTTACTTTTTTGCCGCGCGAAAGTGTCAACCGAATATGTGTTTCATCGCGCATACCGTTAGCTTCAAGCGTGGCAAAAATAGCTTCTTTGATTTCGTTATTTGATGGTACGTTATCGAAAGCCATGGTATGGGCAGAATTTTGCAGTCGCTCGAGGTGTTCATCGAGGGCGAATATTTTGCCATTGTAGACACGCAGTCCTTCCCAGACGCCATCACCACCTTGTACTAAGCTGTCAAAGACCGAAATATTGGCTTGGTCGCGATCGTAGAGTTTGCCGTTAATCCAAACTTGTATGTCTTTATTTCGGGGATCGGGAATGGTAGGGTGTGTGGCCATAATTTAATACGAACTAATGATTATTAAGACTACCTTTTAATTGCATGTGCAAACAACCTATCGTAAATCGCCTTGCAGTGTTCATAAAGCGGTTCCAGACGATCAGACAGAGGTTTATTTTTGGGAGTATAGGGATTAAACCCTGTAGACCGGTGGACCTTATCATACCAATGTTTAGCCCAGATGCCGTCCTCGGGAATAGGTCCCTGTTCCCATGAAAGCATGGATTTCTCAAATGGAATGCTGATCTGCTCACACAATGCTGATAAAACAAATTCAGGATCATCTAAAAGTTCTTTTGAATCGAGCACGATGAGAGGTAGCTTATTATTTTCAGCGGTTTCAAAAAGGTCGAGCAATTGTTGATATCCGGTATCAAGCAGTGAGGGCTCAGACAGTGATTTATCAAGAGAAAGCAGCATGTCTTTAGGATCACGAATCAAAAATATCGGGATAAATTCATCGAAAAGTTGCTCCAGAATGCCATCCATTTTGATCATGTGATGGGCCATATTTTTGACAAACAAGACCTCTGTGTTCGTACCGGTTGCCATCAGGTTTTGCATGACAACTGAAGGATCTTTTGGCTGGCTTTCGAGCACTTTTGCACGTCCGGGATGTTCGGCCCCGCTTTGCAGCAGATAATGCGCATAGAAAGGTTCATCCACCACTTGGGTGTCGCTGCGTTGTGCAAAGGAGTACATGATGGCCGTGGAAATATTACGCGGACCGGACCACATGTTTATTTTCACATTTCCCATATCAAATAAATTCTGAGCGTATTGTTTAGCTGGTATATGGTATTGATATTTTGGGGATCATCAAAAGCAATAACCAAAACCGATTAAGGAACATAAACATCATCCGCTTTTCTACAATAGTTTTCATATTTTAATAGTATTGGCAAATGAATGTAAACAGACCTTCAGGCTTAATGAGTCACGAAGAAAATGGCAGTAGTGAGGTCAAACTTAGACCTGAAAAGCTGCTGGGAAAAACTTCAATCGTATACTACCATCGGGAGAACGATGACCACTATCCCTATGTAGATATTAGCCCCAATGTCAGCCGTCTTTTAGGGTATTCCCGATCAGAAATAATGGCTGAGGATTTTAATTGGCTAAGTAAAATTCATCCGGAGGATCGCCAATCA
>CAYNKF010000105.1:0-7796 GCA_964397705.1 uncultured Balneolaceae bacterium
AAAATTACGTCCAACGGTAGAGCCAAGCGTAAAGGCGACAGTGGTTGCCGAATCTACAAGCGCATCTTCAACCGTATTGTAGGGAGTTTTAGCAATCATTGTTTGTCCGCTGGCCAGGGCTCCGGGACCATGTCCGGTATGGGTCGTCGTTACTCCTTTATCGAGGACAAATTTCACCAACTCCTCACGGGCGTTATAGGCATCGATGGCTCTGAGTTCGGGTTGGATGGGATCAGAGGTTTCCAACTGATCCTGGTCATCATTCCGGTTATAGATTCCGGCCAGACCTACCACGCTGTGAGCATCCACCAATCCCGGTGTAACAACCGACGCCCGATGAGTTTTATAATCAGATGGAATGTCAATTTCAGAAGCTGAGCCTACTGCTTCAATCTTGTCGTTAGTGATTAGGACAACACCATTCACAATTTTATCCCCTTCCATGGTATAAAGCGTATCAGCCTGCACAGCTATTTGAGCTTGGGTGACAGTGCTTAATCCCATCAATAGTGCAAGAACAAAAAGTGTAATTCGTTTTTTCATAGCGCTAATTATTTAAAGCTTAAATTCTTGAAGCTGTTGAATCAAATTCAACAGAGCATTTGATTTTAAATAGCAGTGAATTAATTATCACCGTGATGATTGTGAACAGAACCTCTGAATACATCATAACCGCCGGTAGAATACTTACGATCTCTGGGATTCGAATAATCAAATCGCTTGATTCCTTCCACCCATGTTTGTTCCACTTTGGTATAGACGCTCAGTGGATCTCCGGATAAAACGACAAAGTCAGCATCCTTCCCGGCTTCGAGAGTTCCTACCCGATCTTGTAGATCCATCATTTTAGCATTCTCGATGGTCAGTGCTTTAAGCGCGGCCTCACGACTCATTCCTGCACGTACGCCAAATGCTCCGGAGCGCAAAAACAGTCGCGTATCGGTAATAGAGGCATCAGTATGATAACCGACGGTAACTCCGGCCTCTTCAAGAACTGCCCCGTTTTCATATCTTATGTCAGTAGCTTCGGGTTTGCCCCCTGGAGCATCAAGTACAATAATGGATGCCGGGACATCAGCTTCAGCAATCTCATCGGCAATCTTCCAGGCTTCGCTTACATGGTGCAATACCACCCGAAATCCAAACTCTTCGGCCAGTCGAATAGCCGTTAAGATATCGTAATGCCGGTGCGTATGATAGTGGACGATACGTTCTCCGTTGAGTACCTCAACCAGTGCATCCATGCCTACATTACGCGTTGGCATCTTTTCGGGATCTCCGTTAGCTTCCTCAACTTTTTCTTTGTAATCCTGGGCTTTGATAAACAGTTCACGAACCATTGAAGCCGACTTTGCCCGCGTTCCCGGGAATGGGGGATTACCTATGGAGTTGGTGCCATTCGCCATTTTAAGACCTCCGGCTATTTGATTCTGCGGATCATCAACAAATAGCATTTCTTCAATTTTATCCGCATTACGGAGTTTTAGATAAGCTGTTTGCCCACTCATCAAATGACCTGATCCGGGCATCACATTCACCGTTGTTACGCCTCCGGCCAGCGCTTTTTTGAACGTTTCACTGTGCGGATCGATACTATCAATAATTCGAGCATCGGGATGGAGTGCAGCTGAGCGGTCACCGCCGTCCCCGTCACCAATATGTGAGTGAGAATCTACCAATCCCGGCATAATAACTTTGCCGGATACATCGAATGTTCTTGCGTTAGATGGAATTTCAATTTCGCCCTTCGATCCTACAGCAAAAATTTTATCCCCCTTTGTAACGAGTACGCCATTATCTATGGGTTCACCGCTTATGGGAATAATTTTGGCTCCTGTAAAAACTTTGGCTTGCTGAGCTGCCGACATGGTGGGTAAGAAAAAGATCAGCAGTAGACTAAGCCCGATAAGTCGTTTCATAAGTTTTCCCTGAATTTTATTAAAGATATGTTACAGTCGTTTAAACCTTGATTATGCTAAGAAGTTGCTTTGTTGGCAAATTATAAATACGCTCCTTTTCAAGCTTTTACAAATATGTCTTTTTTCTCACTACTATAGCAATTTTGATATTGTTGCGGTTAGGGATGTAACTAGATTCAGTATTTATCCTATTGCCTTAGCCCTTAAGAATTATTTGTAATCGCGAGCTGGATATATTTGAGTTTTCCCCAATCCTCGTCCCACATTAAGGGAATCCATTCCTATTTGACCCTATTTTCATTTACGTATCGTATACACTTTCCAAGGGAGAACATTCATCTATTATATCTTCCTTCTTTATTTATTAAATGAAACTATTACCTATAACTAATTAGAATTAAAATGAGATACCTATTACAAAAATTATTATTTAGTACGTTAATGCTTTCATTGCTGGCAGTTGGATGTTCAGATAATCCATCAGGGGGCGGTGACGATCCTACAGACCCACCGTCATCTTCAAATCAGGCGCCCTCTGCTAGTGTCAGTACCAATGAGTCAACCATAACAGTTGGTAATCAAGTTACTCTTGATGCTTCAAGTTCGTCGGACAGCGATGGTGATGCCCTCAGTTATTCCTGGACTCTTGATACTCCAAGCAGTAGTAACGCCCAGCTTTCTGATGATACAGCGGTGCAACCAACTTTCACCCCTGACGTTGCTGGTGATTACAGTGCTTCTGTTACTGCTTCTGATGGAAATGGCGGGAGTGATGATGCCAGCGTTACAGTTACAGCTGAAGCTGCAACGTGTACGCCCACAGAGATAAGTAGCAATATTGACACAGATCAAATTCTGGAAAACAAATGCACGGATCCCAGTAAAGTTGATTATTTAGTCACAAATAATCTTGATGTTTCTGCAGCATTGACAATTGATCCCGGTGTACGCATGTCGTTTGAATCCGGAGCAGGCATTGATGTTGTAAGTGGTGGAACCTTCAAAGCGATAGGTACTGCGGACAGTAACATTGTATTTACCGGAGAGCAGCAATCACCCGGTTACTGGTATGGAATACAGGTACGAACAAATTCTCAGGAAAATGAAATGACTTATACCAATGTCAGCTATGGTGGTAGTGACTATGGAAATGTAATGGTCGGTTATTATGGCAGCGACTCAGGTCGTCTTAAAATTACCAATAGCACGCTTTCGCACAGCGGTAATTATGGTCTATTCATGAAAGATGATAGCCGTTTCACCGGTTTTGCGTCTAACAATTTCTCAAACAATACAGAAGCTCCTCTTTATCTCCCAGCGAATGCGATCGGTGTACTTGATGGAGCGTCAACCTATGCAGATGGTAATGGGGAAGATAACCGTGTAATGGTTTACAGCCAGACCGTCTCACAGGCAGCGACGTGGCACGACCTTAAAGATACAGAATACCTTTTCGATGGGAATACTGGTGTAGAAGATGATATTACTGTAGAAGCCGGAGCTGAATTTGTATTTACAAGTGGTTCAGGTATAGATGTAAAAAATGGTGGAACCTTCAAAGCGATAGGTACGGCTAACAATCTCATTAACTTTACCGGTGAGCAACAATCACCCGGTTACTGGTATGGGATACAGGTACGAACAAATTCTCAGGAAAATGAAATGACATATACTAATGTCAGCTATGGCGGCAGCGACTATGGCAATGTAATGGTCGGCTATTACGGCAGCGATTCAGGCCGTCTAAAACTTACTAATAGTACACTTTCTCACAGTGGTAAATATGGTCTCTACGTGAAAGATGATAGTCGGTTTACCGGTTTTGCTTCCAATACATTCTCCAGTAATACTGAAACGCCGATATTTTTACCAGCTAATGCTGTTGGTGCACTGGACAGTGCGTCAAACTATGAAGATGGCAACGGTATGAATCGTGTAGAAGTATATGCCCAGACAGTATCGCAGGATGTCACATGGAATGACCTTTCTGATGATTCGGACGGTGACGGTGTTGAGGCTGCTTATCTTTTTGATGGGTCAACAAAAATCGAAGGGGCCCTCACGATTGAAGAAGGTGCAACTCTGCTTTTTAAAGAAAATGCCTCAATATGGATGCAAAATGGAGGTACTATGAGTGCAGTTGGAACCTCAGAACTGATCATATTTAATGGCAAAGCTCAAGACAAAACGCAGGGATTCTGGTATGGACTTGTCTTTCGAACAAATTCATCTGCCAATGAACTTGAGAATGTTCAAATATTCAACGGCGGCAGCGACTACGGCAATGTAATGGTTGGCTATTACTCCGGCGACAATGCAAAGCTTTTAATCCATGATAGTTCCATCGGATATAGTTCTACCTATGGCATTTGGGTGGGTAGTTCTGCCACACTAAGTGAAACCGGCAACTACTTTAGCAATAACACCGACGGTGACATTCACTATGACTAGAAAGTTGAGATTGATATAATCAACCTACAACCTTTTAAAGGCCCCGGTTTTCAAACCGGGGCTTTTCTTATTGGAATAAGGTACACAAGATGGTGTTGTTAAATATTTATGACAATGAAAAAATCACTATCCACATAATTCAGGAAATAAGGAGTACAATCTTTATGAGCTTAATTGTTGCCCTTAGATGATGCATGATAAAATTGGGAATACAGTATTGATTAGGAAGCGAAGAAGTAGGAAGTGAACCGTTTTGTAAAAAATATCTTCTCTTCCAAGCTATGCGGATACTATTTTATGGTATAAACCCATTATTGATGTGCTACTGCATATGGAGATAACTTTATTTTGAACATACGATAGGTAATAAGAAGATCTGTAGTAGACTAAGTCCGATATGTTGTTTTATGCGTTTTCCCTGAAATTTTGTTAATGATATTTTGCAGTCGAAGAAAACTTGATTATGCTAAGAAACTGATTTGATAAATTTATCAATACACTCTTTTTCAAGTTTTCACAAATGTCCTTTTTACATCCCCCGGTAACAAAAAATGAAGAAGGTAATCCCAGAAAGGTTGGTCTTGAGCTCGAGTTCGCAGGTATCGAACCTATGCATGCAGCTGAAATTATTGCCTCTGTCTTTGGCGGTAAAATATCAGAAGAGCACAGGTATCATATAAATATTACTGATACGGATTTAGGTGATTTTAGAGTAGAGCTGGATGCGCGCATCCTCCGGAAAATGGCCGAAGATAATATTTTTGATAAGCTGGGAATTAATTTAGAAGAAGATTCCCTCCGTAAATCGATAGAGGATGTAGTAGATAAAATGGCACGTTCGGTAGTGCCGCTGGAGATTGTTATGCCTCCGGTTGCAATTGAAGACTTGGAGCGGCTGGAACAATTACGAGAAGCCCTCCAGCAAAATAAGGCTAAGGGTACCCATGCTTCTATGGTACATGCTTTTGGGATGCACTTGAATATTGAATCTCCTGATTTAAAGACAGCTACGTTGCTAAATTATTTGCGGGCTTTTGTAATTGTGTATCCTTGGCTGCTTGAGACACTTAATATTGATATGACGCGGCGCATTTCTCCATTTGTAGACCCGTTTCCAGATAAGTATGTAAATAAGATTTTAAATCCTGATTATGCCCCCGATGCTGATCAATTAATTGAGGATTATGTCGAATTTAATCCCACACGAAATCGTCCGCTGGATATGATGCCAATTTTTGGAATGTTAAATAATGAGCTTATTTCCCCGGTGATGGAAGGAGCAAAGAATGATCCGCGTCCCACTTTTCATTATCGCTTGCCCAACAGTAGGATTGATGATCCAGACTGGCGATTTTCTGATGAATGGAATCACTGGTTGGTAATTGAAAGGCTTGCTAATCAAAATGAAATGCTTGAGAAGCTAAGTCGGTTATATCTTCTGCGACGTGAGGAGACTGTAATATCTTTTCGCAAAGAATGGGCAAAAACTCTGGAAATTTTATTGGATCTTAATGGCTAAGCGTAGACCGAATATTGGTGTTACCGGACCCGATAAAGGAGGCCGTGCAGCTTGGTGGTTTACCTGGTTTGCTGTGTTTTTGCATGGGGGACGTGCTATCCGTATTCATCCGCAAAAAGGGTTACCTGATGAAGATATTCACGGACTTATAATTGGAGGAGGTGCCGACATCAATCCAGAGAGATATGGAGCGGAAGAAATTCGGAATCTTTTTTTAAAGGATGAAAAAGTATCGAGTCTGCGCAAATTTTTCACTTACCTGCTGACTATTATATTTTTTCCTTTCATTTATTTGGTGCGGAAGATTTTTTCGGCATCATCAGAGGATATCGATAATAACAGGGATGAACTCGAATTTAATCTGATAAAAGAAGCAGTAGATAAAAACATCCCTATATTGGGTATATGTAGGGGTGCCCAACTGTTGAATATTCATTTTGGAGGAACTCTTCACCAGGATATTGCAAGTTACTATACCGAAGTGCCCAAGGTGCACAGCGTGTGGCCCAAAAAGAGGGTAGAGGTGGATGACCAGAGTAGGTTATATGATATTTTGACCTTTCACAAAGTTTGGGTGAATGCGCTGCATCATCAGGCCGTGGACGAACTTGGAGAAGAGTTAGCAATAGTTGCGCGCGAAGAAAATGGCATCGTACAAGCCATTGAGCATACCGACCGGAATTTTATTTTAGGTGTACAGTGGCATCCCGAATATATGCCGCAGATACCGGCACAGCGTAGGATTTTCAAACAGTTGGTGGCAGAATCCAAGGCAAGGATACAAAAATAAAAAGCAGGGGCATATGTAATAAACCCCTGCTCAAAATAAAATTATATCGTAGTAACCAGTTATTAGGTATCTACTTTGTAATCCACAAAATGTCGTTCCTCGATGACCGAATTAATAAACTTTACTGCTTTTTTGTGGTTTTCATCCCGCGTATACATGGTGTAGTCCAGTTCGGTCTCAAAATCGGAGATTAGCACTACATCATACGGGGACCCCGCTTCGTCATCATCATCTGAAATATTGATTCCAACTTCTACATTTTTAATTTCATCAATATTTACTTTTAGTCCCTCCAGGATAAGCTTCATCTTTTCAGCATTCTTTTCCTTGGTGGCACCTTCCGCTTCCTCTTTCAATTTCCACATTACTACGTGACGAATCATATATTTACTCCTATGGTGTGCTTTTATTATAAATTTTATTTAAAGGTCTCTAGGATTAGCCAAACTAACCGTTATCGGGCTTTGTTGGCGTAAGAAAGATCTGTTTTGTCTATGGGAACATCAGCAAGCTGCTGTAAATCATTGTGATATAATTTGGCAGCCCAAAGGTGATTTCTAGCTTTGGTTTCTTCATTGCTTTTATACCATTTGTAGGTGGCAATATATCCTTTTGCAACACCAACCGAATCAGTTTCGGTGAGGGTGTTTTGCGGTCCCGAGGGCAATGGAACTGAAAGTGAGCTGCCGGCATAAATCAGATCGGGATCATCAAGCGAACCATTGTTACCATAAATCCAGGGCCATAAACGAGGGTTTCCATAGCGGTCCTCGGCCAGACTCCATAAGGTTTGTCCTTCTTTAATCTCAACAGGTTGATTTTTAGATGTGGTATTGTTGGTCGTTGGTGTTGTTGCTGAAGACTGCGCTGCTGATTGTGATTGATTTTGTGTTACTTGTTGAGTGTTCATGGCTCCTTGCTGAGCTGCTTCCTGCTGTTGCTGGTTATTATTTTGCTGCTTGGAAGCATCAGCAGAGACGGTCTGTTCTTCCGTTGAAGAAATCAGTATAGCATCACTTGTAGATAATGTACTGTAATACCAAGCTCCCCCTGCAATGAGCAATAAAATAATTGCAGCTGCTGCTATATATAAAAAGGAGGAACTTCGGTCAGATGG
>CAYNKF010000106.1:0-7689 GCA_964397705.1 uncultured Balneolaceae bacterium
TGTGTAATATCCTTATCGGCCAATTTTTAAAACTACTTAACAAAAAAATTCATGAAGTTATCCGTTACCTCCGAAACCGGATTGTTAAAAGGCGTTATTGTTCATACTCCCGGCAAAGAAGTATCGCTGGTTAATCCCGAAATTAAAGATGAGCTCCTTTTTGATGATATTATTTTTGAAAATGATGCCCGACAGGAACACCTGGACATGCTCAAAGTTTTTAAAGCTGCCATGCCCTCGGATGGGAAAATTCATGAAATAACAGATCTGTTTGACCAGGCTCTAAATACTGAGGAAGCACGCGGATATTGTATCGAACAACTAATCCACCGGCTGCCAGAAGAAAACCTTAAAGCTGTTGAACAAGATTTAGTTAACCTCTCGGGTAATGAACTGCTGCGCTTTGTTATAAATGGTGTAACGCCTTCTATTTCCGACTATAATATGCATCCCACGCCCAACCTCTTGTTTACACGGGATCTGGCTGCTGTCGTTAACGAAAGTATTTTATTATCACGTCCGGCCAAAAAAGCCCGTGTTCGTGAAGCGGTGCTTATGGAAACGTTAATTAAGTTTCACCCGCTGTTTGAGGATATCAAAGGGAAAACGATTAAAATTTCAGACCAAGAATCTATTGAGGGCGGCGATGTGCTTGTTGCCTCTGACAAAGTAGTACTCATTGGCATGAGTGAAAGAACCTCTTTCAGCGGATTAATGAATGCTACTGAGGGGTTGTTGAAGCAAGGTGTTGAACATGTTCTTGCCGTTGATATCCCCAAGCAACGCTCGTCCATGCATCTTGATACCATTTTCACCTTTGCCAGTGAAAACGAATGTGTCGTTTTTCCACCAGCTATCACCGAACGCAGTAATAACGTTGTTGCCCTGCGGTCACAAAACGACTCTATCATTTCGGAATCAAAACCTTCTCTAAAAAAGGCACTCGAGGAACTGTTAGATCGCGACTTTACGTTTATCAATTGCGGCGGGTCTCAGCGCACCAATCAATTTCGTGAACAATGGACTGACGGTGCTAACGTTTTTGCAGTAGCACCTGGCGTAATCGTAGGATATGAACGAAACACAAACACCTTCAACGAGTTGAAGAAACATGGATATGAACTAATGAACCAATATGAATTTATTGAAGAATACAACGACAGTCCCTTTGATCCTACAGACAAAAAAATTGCCATCAGCTTTTTAGGTAACGAACTCTGTCGAGGTCGGGGCGGCGCTCGATGTATGACCATGCCCATAGCAAGAGAATTCTAAAATACAGCAGCACCTTTGGATAATAAACCCACCACTGAGACTACCAGATTTCAAATCAGCGATTTTACTGGCGAACCTACCATTTGGGAAACCATGCAGCGTGATCTTGATCCTAAAACGGTAACCAAGCATCTTGCTTTATTCCTTATTACTGTTATTACCGTTTCGCTGGCCGGGGCCGGCTTCGTAGGTTTCGAGCCCTCATTATTTCCTCTTGCCCTGCCTTCACTACCCGATTTTTACCGTGGCCTCCTTTTTGCCGGCCTCCTTTTGGGATTTTTGGGCGTTCACGAATTCGGCCATTATTTTGCCGCCCTCTATCATCATATCAAAGTAACGTTGCCCTATTTTATTCCAATTCCATTAGGTATTGGCACGGTAGGCGCCGTCATCCGCATCAAACAAAAAATAAATGATACCTATAAAATGTTTGACGTGGGGGCAGCAGGACCATTAGCCGGCTTTGTTGTCTCCCTGGGCGTACTGCTTTATGGATTTTCGACTCTACCCGATCCTTCATTTATACAAAATTTTGCGGGTCACGAAGCCGTCAAAGAATACGTTGCTCAATACGGCGTCTATCCCGATAATCCGTTGCAAGAAACCAATGGTAATGTTTTAATTGTGGGGGATACTTTACTCTACAGTTTCCTCGCCTCTTTTTTCGAAAATGTGCCCCCCATGTGGGAAATGTATCACTATCCCTTCTTATTTGCTGGGTGGCTGGGACTCTTCTTTACAGCGCTCAATCTAACACCCATTGGTCAGCTAGATGGCGGACATATTTTATATTCGTTAATCGGGTTTAAAAAACACAAAATTGTAGCACGTATCTTTTTTGCTGTACTTATAACTCTCGGTGGAATCGAAGCCATTCCGTTCATTCATCTTTCTCTTGGTGAATTTGATTACAGCTATGGCTTATTCAGCTGGATAATTTGGGGCGGGGTATTAATGATGCTCCTCCGCAAGGCTTTCCGCGACGATTTTGACTGGATCTTACCCGTCTGGACAGCCTCATTAGCGGCCACCGCATTTTATCTATTCTTTATAGTGGGCAATATTACGACATCCGGTTCATTAATTTGGGTCGTCTGGTCGTTTTTCATTGCCTATTTTGTAGGAATTGAACACCCTCCGGCGATTCGCGAACGCGAGCTTAATCCTACCCGTAACTTTTTGGGGTGGCTCAGCATGGCCATTTTTGTGCTTTGCATCAGTCCCAACCCACTATATTTAATTTAAAATTCGTTATCTTTAGTCGCTTTAACCGCAAAACCTAATCTCTCTATTTTAAATGCGTTACTTGTTTCTTTCAATTGTTGCCCTGCTATTTATTTCATGTTCAAGCGAAACTCCTGAAAATGTACCTGATCGGGTAAATCAACTCATCGCCGAGGACAACTATACTCAGGCGTTGGATATTTTAGAAAATGCTGATCCACAAAAGACTGAGGCCGACCTTACGACACTCAAAGAAAAAACGTACCTCAATTATGGGCTATATCTGGAGTATCGGGGGCCTGAAGAAAGCACCATGCGCGACCGAATGACTTCTGCGCTGGAACAATTTATTGAGGTGCTGAAAATAAACCCTGATAACAAGAAAGCTCGAAAAGAAATCCAGCAAATTATGGGTATTTACAACACCATGCCCGAAAAATCACCCGGAGAGGATATTGTGGCAGAGCTAAATCAACTGGGGTTTAACTATTAGAAAACGGCAGATGTGACTATAATTTTCAACTTTCTATTTCACTTTCGACATCTGCCTTTTTATACGAGCCCACTAAAACTTATATTTAATTAAGTGAGATCTTCTCAATAAAGCTTATCAAGCCAAATCATGTCCAATAACTCCAACCCAACAATAAAAAACCGTAAAGCGCGCCACGATTATCATGTTGAGGAAACCTACGAGGCCGGAATTGTTTTACGGGGAAGTGAGGTAAAATCACTTCGCGAGGGTAATGCCAGCCTCAGCGAATCTTTTGCATACCTAAAAGATGGAGAAGTATGGCTGCGGGATATGTATATCAAACCGTATAAAGAAGCATCCTACACTAATCACGACGAGCGACGTGAACGAAAATTGTTGCTAAACAAAAGAGAGATTGCTGATCTCGATAAAGCTGTTTCTCAAAAGGGATACACTATTGTCCCTCTAAAGCTTTATTTCAAAAAAGGATACGCTAAAATCCTGCTCGGCATAGCTCGCGGTAAACAAAAACATGACAAGCGTGAAGACATCAAAGAACGCGATACCAGACGAGAACTCGAACGTAAGTATAAAGGGACCTACAAAGTTAATATGTAACCTGCAAGACCATGTTCGGGTTTAAAAAATGGTGGAGGAAACGTCTGCTTAACAAAAGCTTTCCTGAAGAGCAGCTCGCCATCTTAATAGAGAACGTTCCCTACTACCACTATTTGCCAATTCCCCTGCAGAAAAAGCTGGTCGGTTTGACACACATTTTCCTGAACGAGAAGCGTTTTGAGGGATGTGCCGGCCTTGAAATTACAGATGAAATTAGAATCAGCATCGCTGCCCAAGCATCTATCCTTCTACTTGGAACCCAAGACCTTTCTTATTTTTATGAAGATCTACGATCGGTGCTCGTATATCCCAAAAAATACGTAGCTAAAGTAAAACAGCGGAATAACGGTATTTTTGTCGAAGAAGGTTTTGAACAACGTCACGGTGAAGCTTGGTCACACGGCTATGTTGTGTTGGCCTGGAATGAAGTCCAGCAAGGTGCATCTGATATTCACGACGGGCAAAACTTGGTATTCCATGAATTTGCTCACCAGCTTGATTACGAATACGGGGCAACGGATCAAATAGAACCGAAACATACAGGTTCTTCCTATTTGTCCTGGGCAAATATATTAGGACGTGAGTACGAGAACTTCTTAAACAAACTTGAACAAAATCAGCAAAGTTTAATTGATGAGTACGGAGCAACCAATCCCGCAGAGTTTTTCGCTGTTGTTACGGAACTCTTTTTTGAAAAGCCCAAAGAACTAAAAAGCAAATATCCGCAACTGTATAAACAGCTCAAGGAGTTTTATCAGCAAGATCCTGCCGCTTATCTACAATCTTGACAACCATCTTAAGGCTAAGACCGCCTCACAACTTGTGATATATGGCACAACACCGTTCGGTAACGGTCGGTAAATAGATTAATCTTTTTATGCTGTGTCACGATAAAAGTATAAAAAGACAAAAGGCCGTCCTATTCGGACGACCTCTTGATGTAGTTTCGCGGGATGATCTATAAGCCGAATCCTGTATCCCGACCGTATCGGGATGGCAATCATTTATCTAGCCCCCCAATTGCTTGGGGGTTCGAGCACTCTACCCGGCTGTATTGCGACGAGCGACGCACAGCCTGCATGAGCTTGCACCCCGTGAGGTTTGCCTTGCCTCCGAATGTTACCACCGGAGCGGTGAGCTCTTACCTCACCTTTTCACCTTTTCCCTCGATTACTCGGGGGTAGTTTATTTTCTGTGGCACTGGCTATCCCGAACTTATCGGGATCTCCCCGTTAGGAAGCACGGTGCTCGTTGGTGTTCGCACTTTCCTCTCACCTTCTTAAGGTGAGCGATTGCCCGATCATCCCAACAGTTCCAAAACGTTAAAGACCTATGACCTGTATATAAACGAAAAAGATGTACAACATAGTATATATTATGCTGCACATTTCAATAACAGTCTATAAATAAAAAATCGTTCTACAGCGTTAGCTCTTCTTTCGCATTCTCAAAAAATGAGGGATGCACTACAATACGCCCACTGTTTTCATCAATGATGATTTTGTTTTTCTTGCGAACTTCAACTTGTGTCTGCGGTGGCAATGCCATGCCGAGTGCCGCACCACGTTCCATTGGTACAACAGCCAAACCGTTTGAAAGTCCGTTTCGAAGACGTTTATAGCTTTTAAGATAGCGCTTATCAATATTCTCTTCTACCTCTTCACGCTTATCCAAAAGCATATCTTCTTCTTCCTGCGTTTTCTTCTTTACCTCTTCGAGGTTTTCTTTTTTCTCCTCGTGCAGATCTTTAACATCATCAAGCTTTTCTTGAAGTTCCTCCATCTCAGGATCAACTTCCTGAAGGCGCTTTTCGATTTCTTCTAAGCGAGATTGAGAGTTTTCGATTACCTGCTTTTGAGATTCAATCTCTTTGGTCAGCGCATCATATTCGCGATTGTTGCGCACCGACATCTGCTGCTCTTCATATTTCTCCATCTTGCTTTCAGCATCCTTGATCTCAAGCTCAAGATTATCTCTTTCCACCTTTAGCTCTTTCTTCTCCTCCTCAAGGCGACCAATTTTAGCTTCCAGTCGATTGATATCGGTTTCAATATCCAGAATCTCTTCCGGCAAATCGCCACGCAGCTGTTTAAGCTCGTCTATCCGGCTATCGATATATTGAAGATTTGCTAATTGTTGTAGTACTTCTTCCATAAATTAGATTACGTCGTTTATTCCTGCGGATTTTGTTTAACATCAGGCAAATACACCTGCATTGGATTGGTGACTACTTCGGTTTCAAGAACTTCCAGCCCTTCAAATGCCTCGGTAAGTTCTTGTTGAAGAGCCGTCACCACGGGCACTTCACTTTCATAATGGCCTACATCGACCAGTAAAAAATTCTCTGTATCAGTAAAATAATCGTGATATTTAATATCGGCGGTAACAAAAGCATGTGCACCTTCACTAATAGCATTGCCGGTAAGCGAGACACCTGCACCGCCACAAACAGCTACTTTTTTGATGCGGTCAACAGATCCCGAAAAACGAACAGCTTTTACATCAAGTGCTTCTGCTACCGTATCCAAAAACTGTTGCTGGGTCAATCCTTTATCGCGATAAAAGCCAACAACCCCCATACCAACATTTTTTGATGGACTGGCAACATCCATCACTTGAAAATTACCATGATGTAAGAGGCCATTCTTTTCAAGCTCTTGCTCCAAATCTGCCACATGGTGTTCATCAATAATAGCTTCGTACGTATACTGATGATCTTTTTTTCCCTCTACCTTATAATAGTGAGCCTCTTCGGCAGAATAGTAGTTCAATAATTTTAGTACCGAATCACTCTCAGAGTGGCCGGTGGTTAATACAATTTTTCGGCTGATATTGTAGCTGCTGTCGAGGAACTTCAGGTTTTCAAGTCCCAGCTCTTTTGCCAGTACAAATGAAACCCCGTCCAAAGCTGCATCAAGATTTGTATGGGCGGCAATCAATCCAATATCATTCTTGATAAGCTTAAAAATGATTTTGCCCTGCTCATTGGTAGGATTTATCCGATCAATACTTTTAAAAATAAGGGGATGATGTGCGACAATTAAATCACAATTGCTTGCAATCGCTTCATCAACTACATCTAAAGTGACATCAAGGCAGGTAAGCGCTTTTGAGACTTCTTGGTGCGGATCGCCGACAAGCAGACCCACATTATCATAATCGAGTTTGGTACTGGGCGGAGCCCATTGGTTTAGGAAGGTGGATATATGCCGAACCTGAATATTCATCTGGGCTATCGACCTCCGTGCTTTAAAGTTGCGGTTCTACAGCACCTGAGGCGATGTAAAAAAATATCAGAGTCGAAATTAAAAATACTCAGTGTGTGAACTATCAATTTACCTTCGATTCTTTCATTCAGACTCACAAAATACCATTTTAATACCTTTCTTAAAAGCTTATTTTTAAAGTGATGCTTGGTTGTTTATCAATCAAGCACCAACATACAGTTTAATTAAAACACCTCTAAAGCTGGACCACTATGCCCGAAGACATTTGTACTAAAATTGAAGAGCTACAAAATAGAATAAGCCAAGCTTGCGAACGTGCCGGACGTGATGCTAGTGAGATAACTCTTGTTGCTGTGAGTAAAACAAAGCCCATTGACGATATTAAAACAGCTTTCGGCTGTGGCCAGATTCATTTTGGTGAAAACCGGGCTAAAGAGTTGCAGGATAAAATGGACAATTATGAGAATGAAGAAATCCAGTGGCATATGGTTGGTAATCTGCAGACCAACAAAATCAAATACATGGTGGAACGAGTAAATTGGATCCACTCCATTGAAAAGAGCAAATACCTTCGCGAAATAGAAAAGCGTGCCTCTCGTATCGATCGCGTTATCAATACGCTAATACAGATCAACATCAGCGGTGAAGACCAAAAAAGCGGTTGTGAACCTGATGATTTAAAAGAGATTCTTAAATTTGCACAGGGGCTTGATCATGTACGAGTGCGCGGACTCATGGGAATGGCAACCTTTGTAGATCCTGAAGAAGTCGAAAAAATACGTCCCGAATTTAAGATGCTCAAAGATATTCGTGATGAACATCGCAATTATGAATCTGAAAATGTACAGCTTGACGAACTTTCGATGGGTA